>JAHCBB010000024.1 GCA_019634635.1 Verrucomicrobiia bacterium | reverse complement strand
TGGATCGGGATCCCTCCGAAAGATGGTCACTGGACGACGGCCTCTCGGCGCGGCTCCCTATCGTGGTGTTGTCGAGGTTCAACGTCCGGTTGGACTCGCCGCCAGACTCTCGGGTTGAATGCTGGGTTCAGCGGATACTGCCGCTGGGGCTGTGACGTCCGACAGCGGGACTCGAATCCACTGCGGACTGTTCGAGCGCCGGGAGCGATCACTCGCATGGTCGCCGAGCACTGCCGGTAGCTCGAATCCGAGTTCCACCTCCTGCCCACTGCGGAAGACCCGCACAATCCCATGAATTGGCCCCCTGCCCTGGTAGAGGTTGATCCAAACTTCCGTGGGCAGGCTGTCATCCGACAGTTCGACGTACTCCCAGGTGGAGCGCCAGGATTCCGGTGATGCGGCCAGGGACTGACGGACGTCGCGGAAGAGGCGGCCATACTGGGATTCGGGTTTCGCGAAATAGAGTTCCGGCCCACCGGACGGGGGCTGCACATACAGGTCGAGGTCCACGGCGGCGTTGGTGGTGCCACCCTGGTCCCAGAGGATGGCGATGGCGGTCTTCCCCGGCGGAGGCGTGGGGATCTCGGAAACCCGTGGACTTGGCGTCCGCATTTCCGTGATGCGCCGTGTCCGGGAATGCATCACAACCTCGGAATCCGCTGGGTCGAATGCCGGCGTTCGCAACGGGATACGGCGGCCTTCGGTGATTCGCGCCAGGGCGATGCGGTGATCGGGAGAGAATCCCCCCAATCGGCCGTCCTGTGTCCCCAGAAACAGCGTCCAGAAGCGGGAAGCACCGTCCCGATGACTGTCGTTGGCGAAGTCGTCGAAGTCGGTGACCAGCCATTCCACCGTCACGCCTCGCAGCCGGTGGGCGCGTTCGACTGTCGAGAACACCGAACGGGCGGCTGTGGCGGTCAGATGGCCATCGCTCGGCCAGGCGTCCTGCATTCCGAAGGCGGCCTCCTTCGGATTGCGGTATCGGCCGGGCGCCACCAGCAGAAGTTCCGCAGGCACGCTCGGTTCCCGGACCTGGAGGGCAATGTGATCGAAGAGCAGCGGCTGGTTCACCGTGCGTGCCTCATTGGTAGCCGCACGAATGGCACGCACCGTCCGCAGGATCTCGGGGCCCAGTCGCTGTTGGCGAACCCGGAGTGCCGCATCCGGGACCACCGCGTCGGCAATCGTCTGGAGGGTCTCCCCGTCCAGCACCGTGACATGGGAAGTACGACTGCGTGTTTCTGGACACCCCGCCGCAGAAGACCAAGACGACCATCCCGGCGTTGAAGGAGGCCGACTACGTCGTGCTCAGTGCCATGCCGGATCACCTCGCGGTGAGCGCCCCGGCAGTAGCACTGGCCGACATCGTTTCACAGCCATCCCATAGGAAATGGGGTGGAAAAAGGCTGAGTTGACGTTTTGCGGGCGGGCGACGCAGCCTGTCCGTGAATGAAAAAACATCTCAACTCAGCCCGCAGCAAGTTCACGATTCTCGGCCAGCTTTGCAAACTGATTCCGCCGCACTTGGTGGCGTCCTTGGCCAGGGAGCACCGGGCGGAGAGCAAGGCCCGAACCTTTAGTCACTGGAGCCATGTGGTGGCCCTGATCTATGGAAAGCTAAGCCATGCATTCGGTCTCAATGACCTGTGCGATGCGCTGCAGCTCTACTCCGGCCCCTTGTCCGCCATCCGCGGGGCCACCCCTCCACACCGCAACACCCTCTCGCACGCCAATCAGGAGCGGCCCAGCAAGATGGCGGAGGATCTGTTTTGGCGCACCCTGGAGCATTTGCGCGAGCAGAGTCCGGGTTTCGGGGGACGGCGGCTGTCGGGGCGCCTGAGGCGATTCAAGGCGACGATCCATCTGGTGGACTCGACCACGATTGAACTGGTGGCCAACTGCATGCCCTGGGCTCAGCACCGGCGGCGCAAGGCCGCCGCCAAAGCCCATGTGCGCCTCAATTTTCAGTCGCTGTTGCCGGGTTACGTGGTGGTGGACACCGCCCGGGAATCGGATGCCGGCCGGGCTCGAGAGCTGTGCGCGGGCCTGAAAACAGGGGAAGTGGTGGTTTTCGACCGTGCGTATGTCGATCGGAAGCACCTCAAGGACCTTTCCGATCGGGAGGTGGTCTGGGTGACGCGCTGGAAGGAAGGGATGGTGTGCGACGTCCTGGAGCGGCGGGAGGTGCCCCAAGGGGGAAAGATCCTGGCCGACGAATGGGTGGCCCTGAGCAACGGCCTTTCCGCACGCCGGATCCGCGCGCTGGTGGAGGTGGACGGCCAGGAACGGGAGATGGTCTTTCTGACCAACGAACTGAGGTGGGCCGCGAGCACGGTGGTCGCGTTGTACAAGGCACGGTGGGAGATCGAGGTGTTCTTCAAACAACTGAAGCAGACGCTCAAGCTCTGTGACCTGATCGGGTATAGCGCCAATGCAATCCGCTGGCAGGTCTGGACGGCGTTACTGGTTCATTTGTTGTTGAGATACCTGGCTTGGGCGCATGAATGGACGCACAGCTTTGTGAGGCTTTTTGCCTTGGTGCGCTCTCAAATATGGCAAACGCTGGATCTGCCGGAAATTTTAGGGCGCTATGGGACAGCCCGGGGCAGTTACCGCAACTTGGCGCGGCCGGAACAAGGCTTTTTCCCACAATTCTGTTGAAGCTGTGGGACAGCACGACGCCGGAAATGCCCCGCTGGATTGACTGATGTAATCCTTAAAGTCATTTTCCTCTGCCGTAACGGAATTCCAATGGATTCCGAACCTATCCCATTTGTAAACGCCTCCCTATGGGATGGCTGTGACATCGTTTTGGCGCAGCGCCACGCCAATCCGGACCTGGCGCTTCTGGGAGTCGTGGCGTGCGCCTTGCCGCGTCCGAAGACCCGGCTGGCGCGCGAATTGGTTGGCTACGTGGAACGGACCTGCGCCGACCCGGCCGGCCACACGCTTAAGTTCCGGACGGAGATCCTGTCAGCCGCAGCGTCGTGGTTCAGGAAGCGCAGAAGGCAGGGCAGACCATTCTCCAGTACCGGGGAGATCACCCGGTGGCGGACGAATACCGGGCGCTGGCCAGAGAGTTTGAGGAGCGCCCGGCGCAGCGGCGTGCAGCGTCCGCTTCAACGCAGGAGGTGGTCCATGCCTGGAAATCGCCACCAGGAGCGTCCCTGCGATCCCATCTCCGCGGACCTGGTCCGCGCGGCAACCTCGACGCCGAGACTCCAGGTTGCGTCCGCTCCGACTACGTCGCCGGTGGTTCCAACGTCGCCGACGGAGGAGACGACCATCACCAAACGCTTCGTGCTCACCCGGGCCGAAGATGCCGAACTCAATGCGTTTCTGTTCCGGTTGCAGCAGGCGGCCGGGACCAAGGTTCCGGTCAACGTGCTGGTCCGGGCGGCCGTGAGCATACTGATGGATGCCAAGGCACGACTTGCCAACCAGCTCCGGGATGCCCGACTTCGTCAGCCTTCAGCCCATGACCGCTTGGCCCTGGGCGAGTTTGAGGAGTTCTGGCGCCGCGCCCTGGTGCGCGCCTTGGGATGAAGCGGGGCGAGCGCGAGCAGGGCGAGGAGGTGCGATCCGGTGAGAGCAGCGGACATCGGTCGTTCAGGACTTGTTGGCGAAAGCCCGGTCCAGTTTGTCGAGCAGCGCCAGGCCGCGGCGCACATCGCCCCGGGCCGCCATGGCCTGAAAGCGGGCCTCGGCATCGTGCTGAGCCAGGGCCACATTGGCCCATTCTTCGACGAGCTTGTTGAGGCTGACGCCCTGCCGCTCCGCCAAGCGGCGCAGCCGCTGGTGCTTCGCGTCAGGAATTCGGATCGTCATCGTTGCCATAGGTATTCCTCCATCGCTTCAAAAATGCCGCCGGGGTCTCCACGGCCAGGTTTCCAAACTTCAGCTCACCGCCCTTGAGATCGCGGGTGTTGGCGGAAATGATGCTGTCCGCCCCACCCGCGACGCCCAACTCGATCAGGTGGTTGTCGCCTTCGTCCGGCAAATTCGGCCGCCAAAGGAACGACACCGCGACCCACTCGCACGCGGACAGAAACGCCTCGAAGAGCGCTTCCCGTTCCGCCCGGCTGAGCGGGGATTGCTCCAGCAGCGGCCGGCCCATCAGGTCGCAGTACTCGTGGAAGAGCTTCTCGCCCATCAGCGGGTGACACCGCCCCTTCAGGCAGAAGACCGCGCCCCGCTGGTCCAACCAGAATCGCTGCTTCATGGCTTCGTCGGGAAACGAGCCTGACAGGCGAAGTCTGGACCGGTTACGGAGTGGCTGCGGAGGGGTCCCGAGGGGTGCCGGAGGGCCGGCAAGCCGCGGGTTTCTCACACAGTTGACGACACACTTGGGGTCAAAACCGGGGTCTGGAAGGCCAAAAACCCCTGATTTATTGAGGTTTTTGAGCTGGCTCCAGAGGTAGGACTCGAACCTACAACCCATCGGTTAACAGCCGATTGCTCTACCATTGAGCTACTCTGGAACACTGTCGAGCCGCGGAAACTACCGACGCCGTTTCCGGCGCGTCAAAGGCTTTTTCTGCGTCCGGTGGCATCGCGGACTTGTGGCATCGCCCGCCGGCAACCCGCCCCCTTCGCGGGACTGGATCCCCGCCGATCGGCAGGGCGGGTTCCGGGCGACCATGCAGTGCCAGGCCGGGCCGGTCGGGATCCCTCCAACGGACCGACTCACCGGCGACCGTCGTACCACGGACTGCAGGCCTCCCGGTTCCGGAGCGTCGCCCCGGGGCGCAGCAGGCCCCGGAGTGAAAAGCGCGCAAGCTCCCAGGGCGTGTAAAGGCTCGCCTTGCGCGCCGAGGTGAGCAGCGGCGCCTCCGTGAGGATCGCCAACCGGCGACCACCCCGGCGCGCCAGCGGCTTCAGCCGGCGCGAGAGGTCAATCTCCTCCGCCGCATAGAGGGCCTCGTTGAAGCCGCCCACCGCCACAAACGCCGCCCGCTCCACGAAAATGAAGGACCCGGCCATCCAACGGAAGAGGCGGCTGGTCCAGTTCCAAACCCCGGTGAGCACTGCCAGGCCGGGTCCGCCGCCATCGAGTTTCACAATGCTGCCCCCGGCCACTACGCGGCCCGACGCCACGGTGTCGGCCACCGCGTCAAACAGCGCCTCCGTGGGCCGGGAGTCGGCGTCCAGGAACACCAGCCAGTCGCCCACCGCCACCGCCGCACCGGCATTTCGGGCGCGTCCAATCTGGTTCACCGGCTCAAAGACCACACGGACCCCGGCCTCCCGCGCAATCGCCGCGGTGCGATCGGACGAATTGTTGTCGCACACGATCACCTCGTGAGCCCACCCCCGGCGTTCCCAGGCCCCCACGGCGGTCCGCACCGCCTCCAGCGTCGCCGGAAGCAGCTTCTCCTCGTTGAACGCCGGAATGACGACCGACATTCCAAACGTCGCCTGCGGCTGCAGGACGCTCCCGCCCTTGCCGTCGGACCCCGCGCTCACTTTTCCAAAGGCCTGCCCTCTTCGGTCCAGGCGCCGAGGCCGCCCTCCAGATTGACCACATTCGTGAATCCCAGGGAGATCATTTTGACACAGGCCCTCGCGCTGCGCCCGCCGCCGGCGCAGTGGACCAGGTAGATCCGTGACCGGTCCAGCTTCGCGACCTGCGCCTCAAAATCAGGTGCCCGGAAGTCCAGGAGGAGCGCCTCGGGGAGGTGTCCATCGGCGTATTCCGACGCCGTCCTGACGTCGAGAACGATCGTGTTGGTCCCTTTGCGAAGCGCATCAAATTCCGCGGGCACCACATTCCTGGGGCTTGGCTTCGCGGCGGCGCCCTGGGCGGGAGCGGCTTGGTCGGCCCTGGCCCAACCCATGGTCGAAGCCGTGCCCATGGCCAGCGACAAGAGCACGGTCCGGATCCAAGGTGTCATTGCGGTTAGAGTGCGCCCCGCGGAGCCGATGGCAACTGCCGATCCGGCTCACAATCCGGGCGCCGGGGGTTGGCGGTTGCAGTTTCGCGACCCCTCGCGTACACCCCGCCCATGCGGTTCATCGGCGGGGTTTATGAGAAGTTGCAGCGGCATCCCAAACGCATCGTGTTTCCCGAGGGCACGGAACCGCGTGTGCTGCAGGCAGCCCGCCAGTTTTATTCGCTCCGGCTCGGGGTGCCGATCCTGCTCGGGGACCGCACCCTGGTGAAACAGGCGGCCGAGGAGCTGAACGTGGTCCTCGAAGGGATCCGCATCATCGAACCGGAGGCCAGCCCCGACCTCGACAACTTCATCCGCCGCTTCGTGATGCTGCGCCGCGGCAAGGGCATCGCCGAGGCGGAGGCCCGCGAGGCGATGATCAAGCCGAACTTCTTCGGGGCCATGATGGTCGCGATGCGCCAGGCGGACGGCATCGTCTCGGGAACCAACGAAATCTCCGGAAGCGTGCTCCGGCCGCTGTTCCAGATCATCAAGGTGGCCCCGAAGACGAACACCGCATCGTCCTGCATGGTGATGGAGGTGGAGGACACGCGGTTCGGAGACAAGGGCGTCCTGTTCATGGGCGACTGTGGTGTCCTCCCGGACCCCACGGTGGAGCAGCTGGCCGAGATCGGACTCAACATCGCGCGGCTGGCGCGGCAGATCGTGGGCACGCGGCCGCGCGTGGCGTTCCTCAGCTATTCGACCGGCGGCAGCGCGGCACATCCCGACGTCCTGAAGGTGCGCGCCGCCACCGCACTGGCCCAGCAGAAGGCCAAGGAGATGCGGCTGGAGGCGGATATTGACGGCGAAATGCAGGTGGATGCGGCGCTGATGCCGGACATCGCGGCCCGCAAGCTCCCGGAAAGCCGGGTTGCCGGACGCGCCAACGTCCTGGTCTTTCCCAACCTCAACGCCGGCAACATCGCCCACAAGCTCATCCAGCACATCGCGCGGGCCAACGCCTACGGGCAAATCCTCCTGGGCCTCGACCGCCCCGCCGCCGACGTCTCGCGCGGGAGCAGCGCCCACGACATCCTCGGGGTTGCGGCGATTGTCGGGCTCCAGAGCATTGACTACCAGCAGCTGTACCCGGGCGCCGGTGCGGCCATCCCGGGGGAGGCGTGACGATGCTCCTGAACACGAAGACGCCGCGGGTCTTCATCGCCGCGACCCGGCAGAACGACGGAAAGACCACCAATTCCCTGGGCTTGCTGGCCGCGCTCCAGGCCCGGTTCGGACGCGTGGGCTACATCAAGCCGGTGGGTCAACGGTTCGTGGAGATTGATGCCGAGAAGATTGACGAGGACTCGGTGTTGATGGACCGCGTGTTCCGGCTCAACTGCCCCCTGGTGGACATGTCCCCCATCGCCGTCGAGCCCGATTTCACGCGCAAATACCTCCAGGCCGCAAATTATGAGACGCTGGTCAAACGGATCCACAAGGCGTTCGACCGGGTCGCATGGGAGAAGGAATTCGTGCTCTGCGAGGGCACCGGCCACGCGGGTGTCGGCAGCGTCTTCGACCTGAGCAACGCCACGGTGGCCCGGTTGCTCAACGCCAAGGTGATCATTGTCACCCGCGGCGGCATCGGGTTGCCCATTGACGAGGTCACCCTGAATTGCGCCCTGTTTGAACGCGAAGGTGTGGAGGTGATCGGGGTCATCCTCAACAAGGTGCTGCCCGGCAAACTGGATTACATCAGCGAGTTCGCCGAAAAGGGCCTTCGCCGCAAGGGCCTCAAGCTCCTTGGGGTGGTGCCCCATCAGCCCATCCTGTCCTGCCCCACGCTCGAACTGGTCCGCGAGGAACTCAGCGCCAGCACCCTCAACGAGTCCGACCAGATCCACAACATCATCGAAAACGTCGTCATTGGCGCCATGGGACCCGCGCGGGCCGAGGCGTTGCTGGCCCCGGGAGTCCTCCTGATCGTCCCGGCGGACCGGGACGACATCATCCGCGCCGCGGGAGACTACCTGAAGCATGGCGGTCGCCTCGCGGGGATCGCACTTTCGGACGACATCGCCCCCTCGGGAGCGGTGTTGCGGATGGCCCGGGGATTCCCCTGCCCGGTGCTTCTAACCCCGCTCGACAGCTACACGGTGGCCAGCCGCGTTCACGACCTGATCGTGAAGATCCGCCCCGGCGACACCGAGAAGATCCGCCTCGTCCGCGACCTCATCGCCCACCATGTCCATCTGGACAGGATCCTCGAGGCGATCGGCGTGCCGGCAGCCCCGGAAAACGTCACTCCGGATCCAGCGGCGTGATCGCCACCTCGACCGACATCCGGCGGTCCTGCGTGCCCTTGTAGTGGCCGCGAACCGGGGTCACGTCGGCGTAATCGCGCCCCACGGCAATCTTGATGTAGGTTTCATCGGCCGCCACGCCGTGGGTCGGATCCAGAGGCTGCCATCCGTGTCCCGGCACAAACACCTCCACCCAGGCGTGCGTGGCGCTGGCCCGCTCCGTGGCCAGATAGCCGCTGACATAAAGCGCGGGAATCTTGATGGAGCGGCACAGCCCGATGAGCACGTGGGCAAAGTCCTGACAAACGCCGCGGCGAAGCGACATCACCTCCGACATGCGCGTGTGGACCGTCGTGCTCTGCGGCGTGTACGTGAATCCTCCATAGACGTGCCGCATCAATGCGATGGACGCCTGCCAGATGTCCGTGACCCCGGCGGTCACGTCGAGTGCCAGCCGCCAGGTCGCCGGGTCCAGGTCCACATAGCGGGTCGGCAGCAGATAATCGAAGCACCGTTCCATGCGCCCGCATTCCTCCAGGCGGTCCATGGGCGCCGGAGCCATGTCGAGCGCGATGGCATGCCGCCAGGTGGTGACCCGGGTGGCCGCCTCGATCGTCAGGGTCGAATGGGGCTGGGGAATCTCGAAGTGGTGGATCCAGTTGCGGTAGAAATCCTCGTAATGATTCAGCGGACACGCCGGCAGCACCTTCAACAGGAAGGCGTCCACGGTCTGGTGCTCGTTGGACACCGGCTTGAGCCGGACCTCGTTGTAGCTCTCACGGACGGGGGTCGCGTATTCGTAGTGCGTCCGATGTCGAACCTGATAACGCATTCGTTCTTGAGATGGGGCCGGCGGCGCTGTTCCCGAGTCCCGACACGGCACGGTCATACCCGGCCCTCGCCCGCGGCCTCCACCATCGGGGCCATGTCCACCGACACCTGGATCTCGTGCGAACCGCCACCGGTGAGGATTCCGCTGACCGGACTGACGTCGCTGTAGTCGCGTCCGCACGCCACGGTGACGTGCTCCCCGGAGGGCATGAGGTTGTTGGTGGGGTCGAAATCCACCCAGCCAAAGCGCGGACAAAAGGTCGAAAACCACGCGTGCGACGCATCGGCACCGATCCGGCGCGGCCGGCCCTCCGGCGGGTGGGTGCGGATGTATCCGCTGACGTAGCGGGCCGGCACCCCCACGGATCGCAGGCAGGCAATCGCAAGGTGGGCGAAGTCCTGGCAGACCCCACGCCGATTTTCCCAGACCGCCTCCAACGGCGTGGCCACGGTGGTTGCGACCGGATCGTACTTGAAATCCGTGAAAATGCGCCGGCTCAGGTCGGTCACGGCGACGAGCAACGGCGTGCCGGGCCGAAAGCTTTCGCGACAATACCCGGCAAGTTCCCGGGACGCCCGGATCAGCGGCGAATCGAAACAGTACTGGTAGGGTTCGACCACTTCCGGGGACACCGGGTCCCGGAACAACTCCACGACGTCCTCCCAGTCCGGTGACAGTGCGGGCGCGGAGGGGGTCACCGCCGCAGTGGTCACCACGCTGGTCGCCTCCAACTCCAGCGCGGCATGCCGCTCCTGGATGCTGAAGAGACACACCCGGTTGCCGAAGTAGTCGGTCCGCACCTTGCACACGGCGGGTTCGGGCCGGATGACCAGCCAGAACTCTTCACGGTGCTGGTGCCCGGTGTGACGCGGTTCGACCATCGCCGCATGGTGGGATACGGAGACCGGCGACGAATACTCGTAGCGGGTGTGGTGGACGATGCGGTAGGTCATTTCGGGGCGGAGCGGAGGGCACCGCGATCAGGCGGGACCGGCGCGGGAAATCGGCGCGTGCGCAAAGTAACTCGCGGACAGGGCATCTGAAAGCTCCGGCAATTCACCCCGGATCCGCCGGAGGGTCCGTCCGGTATCGGTGTCGTCCCACGCTCCGGCATCCGGCTTCAGATCCCTTGGATCGAGGAGGCGCACCGCGGAGGCCATCCCGATCAGAATCCGGTGGGCCGGGCTGGGCAGCGCCGTTTCACGCTCCCTGGGCAGCCGGGCAAAATGCTGCTCCAGTTGAATGAGCTGGAACAGCAACGACCTCGGGTTGGTGTCATCCAGGAGCACCAGATCGTAAACGGCCGCCATTTCCGGCAGCAGATTGTATCGGGAGCGGTACGTCAATGTGCTGTCGGCCACCTCCAGCACCGCCTCCAGCACGCTGGGGTTGTCGGCTTCCGGGGACTGAAGCGCCGCATCCAGAAAGGTGCCCAGGAAGGCGGCCCTCTCGATCCGCTGGCCCATGTCCAGAAACCGCCATGCCTGCGCCCGGGTCATGTTCTCGCGGGCAATGCCGTAAAAGGACGCCAGGTGCAGCAGCGTCTGGCTCAGCAGGGCGATGGCATCTCCTGCCAGCATCGGGGGGCTGGAGGCCGGCAGGGCGAGTTTGTCGTTGAGCTGGCTGACCACCCGCCACAGGTCGTTGGACGTCCGGTCCCGCACCAGCATGCCCAGCCGTTCCAACTGGTCGGCGATGGCTCGCAGGCTGCCCGGTTGTTGGGGATTGAAGATGGCCGCCAGCAACTCGGCCTCGAGGGCCTCGGAATTCTGACGCCGCGCCGGCTCCGCCGCGGCCTGCGGCAGCTGACCCTGACGTTCCAGGGTGTCCAGCAGCGGGGTGATCAAGGGCAGCGCGCTTCCGGTGCTTTCCGGATTGAACCGGAGCAGGGTGCTGCGCAGCAGACGCCCCGTCGCGTCGGCGCGCTCTGAATACCGGCCCAGCCAGAAGAAATTGTCGGCCATCCGGCTCGGCAGGTTGTTGCCGACACGCCGCAATTCCACCCCGCCGCCCTCCCGATGAAGCAGCGACACCTCCTCAACCGGAGCATCGCTGAGCACCCAGGTGTCCTTGCTGGCACCCCCGCGCTGCATCGAAATGAACCGCCCGCCCGGCTCGGGCGCCAGACGCGCGAGTCCGCCCGGCATCACCCGGTAGCCCGCGGCCGTGGCGACCACATACACGCGGAGTCCCACCGGACGTGGCGCCACCACCGAGCCGGTCCAGGAGGGCGCCCGCGAAAGCTTGACGCGTTCCTGGGCCACCCAGAGGTGGGGCTGGAACCGGATGCGTTCCCGCAGCGCCTCCCACGCCTCCGCCGTCATCGGCTGGTCCGGCTGCGTCCCCTTCAGGTGCGACCGGAACGCGGGCTTGATGAACAGTTCCTCGAGATGGTCCAGCACGTAGGTTTCGCCGGCCTTCTGACCGCACCACCAAGTGGCCACGGAGGGCATGCGCAATTCCTCCGACAGGAGATGCCGGCAGAGCCCCGGCAGAAACGCCATGAACGCCGGGCTTTGCAGGAGCCCGCTTCCCAGAGCGTTGGCGACCGTCACATTGCCCGCACGCAACGCCTCCAAAAGTCCGGGTACGCCCAGGATCGAATCGTTGCGCAGCTCCAGTGGGTCGCAGAATTCGTCATCCACGCGCCGGAGGAGGACGTCCACCGGTTCAAGTCCGCTGAGGGTCTTCAGGAAGACACGGTCATCGCGAACGGTCAGGTCCTGTCCCTCAACGAGCGCATAGCCCAGATAACGCGCAAGATAGGCCTGCTCGAAGTAGGTTTCATTGTAGGGACCCGGCGTCAGGAGCACCACCCTTGGATCATCGGTGCGACGGGTTCCCAGGCGGGAAAGGGCGGACTGAACCTCGCGGAAGAACGCCGCAAGCCGCTGCACCGGGGCCTCCCGGAAGGCCTCAGGCAGGATGCGGGAGGTCACCAGGCGGTTGGCGAGGGTGTACCCGGTCCCGGTGGGAATTTGCGTCCGGTCGGAAACCACCCACCACTGTCCGTCGGGGGATCGGGCCAGATCGGCGGCATAGAAATGCAGGTAGGTGTCCTCGATCGGCCGCGCCGCGTGGGCGGGCCGGAGAAAATCGGGCTGACCGAAAACCAGGGCCGGAGGCAGCCACCCCGAGCGAATCAGATCCTGCGGCCCGTAACAGTCGGCAAGAATGCGATCAATCAGGGTGGCCCGCTGGATCAGTGCGCGCTCCAGCCGGTGCCACTCCTCCGGGGCGATCAGCAGGGGAATCGGATCCAGCTCCCAGGGACGCTCCATGCCGCGCGGATCCCCGTACACGTTGTAGGTCACCCCCTGCTCGTGGATGATGCGCCGCCCGGTGTCACTGCGCCGCCGAAGCTCTGCGGGACCCAGCCGCTGCAGCTCCCGAAGCATGGCCCGATAGTGGGGACGGATGGCCCCGGAGGCCTCAATCATCTCGTCAAAGGCATCCGCTACGGGAGCATACGCTCCCGGCGACCCGGCATCGGCCGGGGGCGCGCATTCCGTGGGTGGACCCTGCGTCATCCCGACGAGTCTGCCGGTGCCGCTGGACCGATTTCCAGCAACGAACTCAGCGAACACAAATGGCCCGGGGCGGGTTTCGCCGCCGGGACCCTCCGGACACCTTCCCTCACCGAGGGCTTCACGGTACGGTCCCCCCGATGCTGCTGGTCATAGACAACTACGATTCGTTCACCTTCAACCTCGTCCAGTACCTCGGCGAAATGGGGGTCGAAATGAAGGTGCATCGCAACGACTTGTTGAGCGTTTCGGAGGCTCTCGCCCTGCAGCCGGAACAGGTGCTGATCTCACCCGGCCCCTGCTCCCCGCGTGAGGCCGGCCTTTCCAACGACCTGATCCGGGCCTTCGCCGGCATCCGCACCCCGCTGCTGGGTGTGTGCCTCGGCCATCAGTGCATCGCGCACACCTTTGGAGGCTCGGTAAGGGTCAACGACCGGATGATGCACGGAAAGACTTCACCGATCCTTCACGACGGGCGCGATCTCTTCCGCGATCTGCCCTCCCCCTTCCAGGCGACGCGTTATCACTCCCTCATTGTGGAGCGGGACACGCTCCCGGCGGACCTGGAGGTGACCGCTTGGACGGAGGAGGGGGAAATCATGGGATTGCGCCACCGGGATCTCCCGATCTGGGGGGTTCAGTTTCATCCGGAAAGCATCCTGACCGAACACGGCCGGCAGCTCCTGCAGAATTTCCTGAATCTCGGTGGAGGGGTGCCGGCTTCCGCCGCCGGTCTGCCGGCTCCAAAAGCGGCTTCCTTCAGCGCCCCGCACGGGTCAGCCTGAGGCGTGTCCGAGAGCCGACCGACCGCGGAGCACACCTGCCGGGGCATCCCTGCGTCGGGCGGGGTGGTCCATGGACGTGTGCTCCGGATCGGACGGCCCGTGGTCGAGGTGACCCGGAGCGCCATCGCGCCGGACGCAGCGGATCGCGAACTGGCCCGGGTGCGCGACGCCCTGATCGCGACGCGACACCAGATCCGCGAGATCCAGACCCGGGTGGCCCAGGTCCTGGGCCCCGGGGAGGCAGCGATCTTCGATGCCCATCTGCTCGTGCTCGATGATCCCGCGCTCATGGATGAGATCACCGCCGGCATCCGCGACCGCCACGAGAACGCCGAGTTCGTGGTCCTGACCGTTGCCGAACGTTTCGCATCCGCCCTGGCGGCGGTCGAGGATCCCTTTCTCAGCGAGCGGGCGGCGGACGTCCGGGATGTGGCGCAACGGTTGCTGCGAAACCTGTCGGGGAACGGTTCGGAGCTGGACCTGGGCCGGCTGCGCGAACCGGCGATCATCGTCGCGCCGGATTTGTCGCCGAGCGCCACCGCGATGCTGGACCGCAGCAAGGTGCTGGGCTTCGCGACCGATGCGGGCGGGGCCACCGGCCACACCGCAATTATGGCGCGCAAACTGCGGATTCCGGCGGTCATCGGCCTGGGCACCGCCACTTCCCAGGTGGCGACCGGGGATGACGTGCTGCTCGACGGCCACGGGGGCCTGCTCATCGTCAATCCCACCGACGCGACCCTGTACCAGTATGGCCAGATGCGCGAGCGACGCGCGGCCCTGGAGGTGCGCCTGCAGTCGCTGCGGACACAACCCGCGGTAACGCTCGACGGGGCGCGTCTGGTGCTGGCAGCCAACATTGATGCCCCGGCGGACCTGGCGGCGGTCGCCGAGTCGGGCGCGGAAGGGGTGGGGCTGTTCCGCACGGAGTTCCTGTTCCTGAATGCCGCCGCTCCTCCGGACGAGGAGGCACAGTACGCGGCCTACCGGGCGGTGGCCGAGGGGCTGGCGCCGGCGGCCGTGGTGATCCGCACCCTGGACCTCGGGGGCGACAAGCTGCCCGGCGGCGAGCGCAATGCGGAGGAGAACCCCTTCCTTGGATGGCGGGCGATCCGCATCTGCCTGGACCGTCCCGACCTGTTCCGCACCCAGCTCCGGGCCATCCTCCGGGCCAGCGCCCACGGCCACGTCAAGCTGATGTTCCCGATGATCTCGAGCCGGGACGAACTTCGCTCGGCCCGCGCCCTGCTGGAGGATTGCCGGAACGACCTGCGCCGGAACGGCATCGCGTTCGACGATGCGCTGGAGGTCGGGATGATGATCGAGGTGCCGGGGGCGGCATTGATCGCCGCGGACCTGGCCCCGGAGGTGGACTTCTTCAGCCTCGGCACGAACGACCTCACGCAGTACACCTTGGCGGTGGACCGGCTCAATGCGCGGGTGGCGCACCTGCACCTGCCGACCCACCCGGCGGTCGTGCGGCTGATCCGGATGACGGTCGAGGCCGCAAGGACGCACGGGCGCTGGGTCGGGGTCTGCGGGGAGGCCGCGGGCGACCCGGCACTGATCCCCCTCCTGATCGGTCTCGGCGTGGACGAACTCAGCGCCACACCGGCCGTCATTCCCGCGGCCAAATTTCTCCTCCGACGGCTGAAGCGGTCCGAAACCTGTGCCCTCGCGGAATCGGTCTTGAACTGCACCACCGCCGCCGAAATCCTCGCCGCCTCTTCGGCCTTGGCCCGCAGCTGCGCGCCCGAGCTGTTCGCGTCCTCCTGACCCCATTGTGATCCTCTGAATGAACGTCCTGATCCTGGCCGCCGGGTATGCCACCCGCCTGTATCCGCTCACCCTCACCCAGCCCAAACCACTGCTCCCCGTGGCGGGCAAACCGATGGTGGACTACGTCCTGGACAATCTCGCCCCCATCCCGGGCATTGACCGGGTGTGCCTGGTGACCAATGCAAAATTCGCCGGCCACTTCCAGCAATGGGCCGACGACTACCGGGCCACCAAGTCGCCGCTGAACTTCACCATCATCAATGACGGGTCCACCGACGACAGCAACAAGCTGGGCGCCATCGGCGACCTCAACTTGGTCCTGGAGCGGGAGCGGCTGGACGATGACCTCATCGTCGTCGCCGGCGATAATCTCTTCAGCCAGTCGCTCGCGGACTTCGGCGAATACTGCCACCGAATCCAGCAGCCCGTCCTCGGAATCTACGACATCGGATCGCTGGAGCAGGCCCGCAAGTACGGCGTGGTGGCCACCGACGCCTCCGGACGGCTGGTGGAGTTCGTGGAAAAGCCGGCGCAGGCGGCGAGCACCATGATCGGCATCGCCCTCTACTACTATCCGAGGAGCTGCCTGCCCCTGGTGGGGCAGTACCTCGCCGAAGGCAACAACCCCGACCAGCCCGGCCGGCTCATCCAGTGGATTTACACGCGCCAGCCGGTGTTCACATGGAACGTCCCGGGGGTGTGGTTCGACATCGGATCGAAGGAAAGCCTCGACGAGGCCAACCGCATCTACTCGCGCCGGTGAAGCGCCGCGGCGCAGACATTCTCTCCGTCACGGAACTGACAGTCCTCCGCGATGGCATCCCGATCCTTGACCGGCTCACGTGGCGCATCGGTCCCGGGGAGCACTGGGTGGTGCTGGGGGCCAACGGATCGGGAAAGACGTCGCTGCTGGCCGCATTGACCGGCTATCTCATGCCCACCGGGGGGGACATCCGGGTGCTCGGACGCCGTTACGGCGCCTATGACTGGCGCGAATTGCGCACCCGCATCGGACTGGTCAGCTCATCGCTCCGGCAGCGCATTCCCGACCATGAAACGGCCCTCGACACGGTGGTCGGCGGACGGCGTGCCATCGTGGACCTTTGGGGCGATCCCAGCCCGTCCGAGGCACGGGCCGCCCGGCGACTCCTCGGATCGGTGGACGCGGGGCCCCTTGCCGGACGTCCGTGGGCCGTGCTGAGCCAGGGAGAGCGGCAGCGGGTGTTGATTGCGCGCGCCCTGATGGCGCGGCCGAAACTGCTCATCCTCGATGAACCCTGTGCCGGGCTCGATCCGGTGGCGCGTGAGCACTTCCTGCAATTCCTCAACCGGCTCGGACACGACCCCGGGGCGCCGGCATTGATCTTCGTGACCCATCATGTGGAGGAGATCATGCCCGCACTTCGCCACGCCCTGCTGCTGCGGGACGGCCGGGTGCTCGCTGCGGGACCCACCAAATCCACGCTCACGCGCGCCAGCCTCTCGGCCGCGTTCGGCGCGCCGGTCGTCCTGAATGCATCCCGCGGGCGCTTCCGAATGACGGTCCGTTCGCAGACGTCCCGGGTGCTTTGATCTCCCGGAATCCTCGGGCCGGAGGGAGCCCGGGCCTGGCCGGACCTTGAGGCGGAGCGCGGGCGCGTTCATCCCTCGGGAACCGGGGAAACCGCCGGATCAGGCGGCGCGAGTTGGATGACCGCCCCCCCGGCCGCCGCGGCATCGAGGGCATCGTGGCTCACCAGCAGGGCGGGAAGGCGGGCGCGGCGGACCTGGCCAAAGACGAACTCGCGAAAACGCTGACGGGTTGCGGCGTCCAGCTGGGAGAAGGGCTCGTCGAGCAGGAGCGCCCGCGGCTCCGAGAGCAGCACCCTGAGCATCGCAACGCGGGCCCGCTGCCCGCCGGAAAGCGACGCCGGATCCCGGGACTCAAATCCCGCGAGTCCCGCCTCGTTCAAGGCGTCCCGGATCCTCGCCATGCGATCGGCACGGGACCGGATGCGTTCCGCGAGTGCGAACGCCAGATTGCCGCCCACGCTGAGGTGCGGAAACAGCAGGTCCTCCTGAAAGAGAATCCCGAGTCGCCGGTGCTGGGGCGGAAGTGCGGACACCGTCTCCCCGGCAATCCGCACCTCGCCCGCCCCCTCCAGACCGGGCGGCAGGGTGCCGCAGAGGAAGGCGAGCAGGCTCGACTTCCCGACCCCGCTCTCCCCCATCAGCGTGACGATGGCGCCGGGCGGGACGTGGAGGTCCAGCGGGGGGACGAGCGGGTGGCCACGCAACCGGATGGCCACCTGCCGCAACTCGAGTCCGGGCGTGTTCATGGTCACGAGGCGGCCTGCAGCGCCCTGCGGTTTCGGAACTGCCAGCCCGGAATCAGAACGGCGAGTCCGAAGGCCATCAAGGGCAGCGCCATCTGGACCAGCGCATGAAGGGCGATCACGCGCAGATCGCCGCCCGCCGCCAAGGCAACCGCCTCGGTGGTGATCGTGGGCAGACGGCCGCCCCCGATCAGCAACGTGGGCAGGTACTGCCCGACGCTCACCGAAAAGCCGACCGCCGCCGCCGCCGTCAGTGCCCGCAACAGCATCGGCAGCTTGACCCGGAGGAACACCCCGAACCGGGAAGCCCCCAGACACATTCCGACGGATTCGAAGCGGCGGTCCCAGGCCCGGTAGGCGCCCGACAAGGTGAGGAACACGTAGGGAAAGACGAAGACGAGGTGCATCCATGCCACCGCCAGCCACCGCCCATCCATCGCTGCGGACAGCAGCAGAATCTGGGCTCCAAACAGGAAGGCCACCTGGGGAACGATCAGCGGCAGGTACAGGAGACCGCCGAACCGGGTCCATGAGCCCCGTTCCGATCGCGCCTCGGCCTCCAACAGTCCCACCGCGAGCAGCATGGCCATCCCGGTGGCACCGAGGGCCAGCGAGAGGGTGTTGACCAGGGGAGCCCGCAGACCGTCCGCGTGCCGCTCCCAGGTGGTCCACGTCAGCCGGTCCGGCCAGACCTCTGGAAATCTCCAGCCGTCGGCAAACGCCCAGAGTCCCATCGCGGCGAGGCCTGCAATCAACAGGCCGGTCGCCAGCACCCAAACCGCGCCGGCCGCGAACCTCAGCGCCCGGTCTTCCGGGTGCCGGCGACCGGAAACGACCCAGCGACTCCCCGCGGCACGCACCCACCGTTCCAAGCCCGTCCAGATGACGATCCCGACGCCCACCAGCACTCCCTGGACCATTGCTCCGGCCGACGCGGGAAGCCTCCAGCTCAAGTCGGGATCATTGAAGAGCCGGACCAGGCGCACCGCCAGTGGGTGGGGATTCGTCGGGCCGAGGATCATCGCGACGTCCACGACCGAGATCCCGTAGGCTAGGACAGCGAGCACCGGGAGCCGGATTTGCGGATAGAGGCGCGGGAACACCCCCTTCAGCCAGCCCGTCATCGGGCCGTACCCGAAGGACAAGGCCACCCTCCGGCTGCGGTCCGCGTCGGACTGGGCCATGGCCGCAAGCATCATGATGAGCAGGAACGGCACCTCCTTGACGACCAATCCCACGGTCAGGCTGATGCCATGGGGATCATGGACCGTCAGCCAGTCCGGCGGACGGGCAAACCCGGTCAGGGATGGGGAAATCCAGCGCATCAGCCATCCGCTGGGTGCCAGCAGAAACGAGATTCCAAAAGCCGCCGCGGCATGCGGCACCGACAGCAGCGGTGCCAGCAGGCGCTGGGAATGGCGAAACCACGCGGTCCCGTGCCACGCCGCGCACAGGGCGACGGCGATCCCCAAGGAGACCAAAGTCGTGGCGATGCCCGTTGCGAGGGATCGCCCCACTGACGTCCAGATCCCCGGCAACGCGGCAAAACGATGCCAGGGCTCCAGGCTGAATCCGCCGCGCCCAAGCGCGGGAAGATACCCAAAGGCTGGAAGCAGCGTTCCTGCCAGTCCGGCCATCAGGGGCACAAACAGCAGCGCGGCGACCGCGAGCGACAGCCACCGGGCTGGCAGGGATGTCCTTGACCGGATCACGGCGTCAGTTTCACCGGCCCCCGTAGCGCCGTTCCCATTCCTGCTCCAGCCGGTCCATCCAATAGGGATGCGGTTCCGGGAGGAGCGGTCCGAGATCGCCGGGCGATGGACTTGCCTCGTGCCTGGGAAGCCGCTCGAACAGGTCCCGGTCTGCCGGATCCAGCCGCTCCACCGCCAGCACCGTGCGCGCTCCCATCTCCGACGGATCCTGCTTCCGCGCCTGGGCGACCGGGGAAAGGAGAAAGTTCGCGAGCACCAGGGCTCCGGATCGCGAGCGGCTGTTGAACGGAATTGCGAGGAAACTCACGTTGCCGATGGATCCGCCCTCGAATCCCGTGGTCCGCGCCGTGCCGGGGAGTTGCCCGCTGAGAATCCCGGATGCCGCCGCCTCGGGGCTGAAGGCAAGGGTCAGGTCCACCTCGGCGTCCGCCAACAGTCGCACCAGGGCCGGCCCTCCACCCGGGAACGCCCGGGCCTGACGCCACACGTGCGGATGCAACGCATCCAGATACTGCCACAGGGGGGTGGTCCACCGCTGGAATTCCGCGGCCGTCGCCGGGGATCCCAGTGCCGGGTGGTTCGTGGTCAACTGAAGCAGCAACTGTTTGAGAAAGGTCGTCCCGAGAAAATCCGGCGGTCGCGGGTAGGCGAACCGACCGGGATGGGCACGGGCCCACGCCAGCAGCGCGTCCGGCGTGCGCGGCGGCGTGGTCAGCCGGTCGCGGTCGAAGAGCAGCACCAGCTGTGCAACGCTCCACGGGGCCTCCAGGCCATCCGCAGGCACCGTGAAATCCGAAAGCAACGGCAGGTTGTTGGTGTCGAGCCAGTGATGGTTGGGCAGGAGGTGGACAAACGGGCCGTACAACAGCCCGTGCTGCTTCATCGCCGCAAAATTTTCCCCATTGACCCACAGCAGGTCCACGGACCCTCCCGAAGTCCGGCCCGCCGACTTTTCGGCGAGCACGCGGGACACCGCATCGGCGGTGTCCGCCAGTTTCACATGCCGGACTTCGATGCCAAACGCTTGCTGCGCCGCCGCCGCCGCCCAGGCGATATGACGGTTGACCCGCGCGTCACCACCCCAGGCATTCCAGTAGACGGTCTGACCCCGGGCTTCGTTGAGGATGTCCGCCCAGTCCGGGGCGGCAGCGCTCTCGACAACAACAGCGATCAGGGCGAGCAGCGCCCGAAACCGGCGTGACGCGATCATTGGGACTCGGCCCCCGGTCGCGGATGGGCGAGACGCGCGTCGCGCAGGGCGGCCAGCACCGGCCCCAGGACTTCCTCATGGAAGCGGTCGCAGCCGATGCACAGGTTCTGGTACGGACGACCCTTGGGGGTCTGGGTGCGTGAAGCCTCAAGGAACCGCTCCACCGACCATCCCTGACTGAGCCCCATGCGCTCCGGATGCCCCATGGTAATGGCCTCAAACACCGGATGTCCGATGAGGCTGGACAGAATGTCCATCAGGGGCTCCTCGACGAGGTTCCCCAGCGGCACCCGGGTCTTCATGCAGCACGGGTACACGGCGCCATCGGGCTCAATCGAGACCTCCGAGCCGGCGCGCCCCAAGTTCAGGAAATTCAACCCTCCCGACCACGCGTTGCAGAAATTGTCCGAGAGCGTCGCCTCCGACAGGTCGTTCGCCCAGGCCCGTCCCCGGGGCCAGATCTTCCCGATCCAGCTGTCCGGGGTGGCGCCAAAAAAACTGAACACGGGCCCCGTTTCGTCCTGCCACCGGTGCCGGCCGCCACGCGAACCGGAGCGGGTCATGCCCACACGTTCGAACACCCGGGTCAGATCCGCCTCCAGCGCCCCCCGCCGCGCAGGCGTCATCCCCGCGTGGAAATCATCCAGGCCTGACACGGAGATCATCCACACCCCGCGGGCCAGCAGTTCGTCCACAATGGGAGGCGTCAGCAAATCCCCCGTGGTCTGCACGACGACGTTCACGCCCCCGGCGGCGCGATACCGGTCCACAATCTGCTCAATGGCCGGGTACAGGATGGACTCGCGCACCTCGGGCACCAGGACCTCGCCTCCCGAGAGGACGATCCGCCCGGTCCGGACCGGCACCTGCTCACCGGGTGCCGCAGCCGCCGGGTCCTCGTAGCGCATCGTGTCGGGGAAATGCGCGATGATGCGCGAAAAGCGGTCCTTCACCCCGCCAACGACCTCCGCGAGCGCGTCCCCGTGGTACGGCCGGAATCGCTCCTCATAACAATGCGGGCACCGACGGTGGCAGAGCCACGAAAGGACATAGTAGATGGACTCCACCGATCGCATGAAATGCTCCTGACAACACTTGGAGCCCCGGAAGGCGGCCCCACAGCGGTGCAGCCTCCGTCACGTGCCACGGAACGCTCAACCCCAAACTCCTTCAAACTCCCGGCACAGGGTGCCGGACGGGCCGGTCCCGGACCCGGTTGGGCCGCGAACGATGGAGTCTTGCCCGGGTTCGTCGCCCGGTTAGCCTGCCTCCGTCGCCATGAACAGACTACCGCTCCTCCTTCTGGCCGGGGTCCCGTGCATGATTCCGGTCCTGACCGCGGCAGACGCCTCCAAGGTGGATGTCTCCCGGATTCCCCCGCCAGTGACCCGCAACGTGGATTTTGTTGCCGACGTCTATCCGATCTTCAAGGAGTCGTGCATCTCCTGTCACGGTCCGGAAAAGCAGAAGGGCAAGTACCGGATGGATACCCGGGAGGCCACCTTCAAGGAGACCGATTACGGCCCGACGATCGTGCCGGGCAGCAGCGAGAAGAGTTCGCTGATTCACATGGTGGCCGATCTCATTGACGAGATGCTCATGCCGCCCCCGAGCGACAAGCCGGGCCAGTCCGAGCCCTTGACCCCCGACCAGATCGGGATCCTGCGGGCGTGGATTGACCAGGGGGCGGCGTGGCCCGACGGCCCGGTGGACGTTCCGCGCACACTGACCTTTGACGCCGACATCCTCCCGGTCTTCCGCGAGCACTGCGGCTCCTGCCACGGAGGCACGGATCCCAAGGGTGGCTTCAACGCTGTGACGCTGGCCACAGTGCTCCAAGGTGGTGAAAACTACGGCGCCATCGTCCGCCCCGGGGACGCCGCGAAGAGCGCCCTGATCACCATCATCTCGGGGCTTGATGAAGACTTGCCGGAGCCGGAAAAACACCAGCTCACTCCCAAGCAGATCGAGCTGGTACGCCAGTGGATCGCGCAGGGCGCGCGATAGGCGCCCCACACTTTAAACGCATTCGGGCGACGACTTGTCCGGATCCACGCCCAGCTCCCGGATCGCCTGGGCGACCGTTGTTGCGGGAATTGCCCCGCGCTGCGCCAGCGCATGGAGCACCCCGATGGCCGTGCATTCGGCGTCCACCTCGAAAAACCGTCGCAGGCTGGGCCGGGAATCACTGCGACCGAACCCGTCGGTGCCCAGCGTGGTCAGGCCTCCCGGAATCCACGGGGCGATCTGATCCGCCACCAGCTTCAGGTTGTCGCTGACCGCAATCCAGGGTCCCGTTTCCCGGGCCACGGTCTCCTCCAGAAAGCTGCGGCGCGGAGGTTCCGTGGGATGAAGCCGGTTCCACCGGGTGGCGGCCAGGGCGTCGGAACGGAGCTTCTTGAAACTGGTCACGCTCCAGACGTCCGCACTCACGCCATACCGCTCCAGAAGGGTCTGCGCCGCGAGGGCCTGCTGGAGGATGGCTCCCGAACCGAGAAGTTGCGCCTTGTGCGGAAGCCCCTCCGCGCCCGGACGACACTTGTGGAATCCCTTCAGGATGCCGTCAGCCACCCCTTCGCCCTCGGGCATCGGGGGATGCGAATGGTCCTCATTGTGGAGGCTGATGTAGTAGAAAACATCCTCCTGCCCGCCCACCATGCGCCGCAACCCGTCGCAGAGGATGACGGCGAGCTCGTAGGCGAATGCGGGCTCGTAGGCCAGCAGGTTTGGCACACTGGACGCCACCAGATGACTGTGGCCGTCCTGGTGCTGCAACCCTTCGCCATTGAGCGTTGTGCGCCCCGAGGTGGCCCCGAGCAGGAAGCCGCGCGCCCGGCTGTCCCCCGCCAGCCAGATCTGGTCCCCGACCCGCTGGAATCCGAACATCGAGTAGTAGATGTAGAAGGGAATCATCGGCACCCCGTGGGTGCAGTACGCCGTGCCCGCAGCGACGAAGTCGGCCATGGAACCCGCCTCATTGATGCCCTCCTCGATCAATTGGCCGGTCTTGGACTCGCGGTAGTACGAGGCATTGCTGCGGTCCACCGGGTCGTAGAGCTGCCCCTTCGAGCTGTAGATCCCCACCTCGCTGAACAGGCCGTCCATGCCGAAGGTCCGGGCCTCGTCCGGAACGATCGGCACCACGTACTTCCCGATGTCGCGGTTCCGGAGGAGGGCGCTGAGCATCAGCACAAATGCCTTGGTCGTGGAAGCCCCCTTGAGCCCCTTGAGCATCTGCGGGAAGTCCTTGGGAACGGGCGTGGTCAGGGACGGAGCCCGTGGATCCCGGGAGGGAATCAGCCCGCCGAGGGCGCGACGCCGCTCCAGCAGATAGCGCACCTCGGGGCTGTCCGGAGACGGACGAAAGAACGGCATGTCCGCAATGACATCGTCCTCCACAGGGATGTTGAACCGCTTGCGAAACTCGCGCAGCTCCCGCTCGTTGAGTTTCTTCTGCTGGTGGCTTGGATTGCGCCCCTCTCCGGCCTCGCCCAACCCGTAGCCCTTGACGGTCTTCGCGAGGATCACCGTGGGCCGCCCCCCGGCCTTCGTCGTCGCGAAGTGATAGGCGGCATACACCTTCCGGGAGTCGTGGCCGCCCCGCATCAGCTTCTTCAACTGGTCGTCCGTGAGGTGGTGCACCAGCGGGAGGAGTTCCGGGTACTTCCCGAAAAAGTGCTTCCGGATGTAGCTGCCCGGCTCGACCACGTACTTCTGGTACTCCCCGTCCACCACCTCCTCCATGCGCCGGGCCAGCAGACCGGTCTGATCCCGGGCGAGGAGATCGTCCCAGTTCCCGCCCCAGACCAGCTTGATCACATTCCAGCCGGCCCCGCGGAACAGGCTCTCGAGTTCCTGGATGATCTTGCCGTTGCCCCGGACGGGTCCATCGAGGCGCTGCAGGTTGCAATTGACCACCCAGACGAGGTTGTCGAGGCCTTCGCGGCCGGCCATGGCGATCTGCCCGAGGGTTTCCGGCTCGTCCGTTTCGCCATCCCCAATGAAGCACCAGACGCGCGGTTCATTCTCCGTGGGGATCAACCCACGGTGCTGCAGGTAACGGCTGAATCGGGCCTGGTAGAGCGAGTGGATCGGGCCGAGGCCCATGGAGACCGTCGGAAATTTCCAGTAGTCCGGCATCAGGTAGGGATGCGGATACGAACTCAACCCGGGGTGGTCCTGGAGTTCCTGACGGAAGTTCAGGAGGTGCTGCTCCGTGAGACGCCCCTCAACGTAGGACCGGGCGTAGTTCCCGGGGGAGGCATGGCCCTGGAAGTAGATGAAATCCGGGGTGCGGCCCCCGTCCCCGCCCCGGAAGAAGTGGTTGTAGCCCACCTCGTACAGCGTCGCCAGGGACGCATAGGTCGAAATGTGCCCGCCGACGCCGAGGTCTCCCGAGTTGGCGCGAACCACCATCGCCATGGCATTCCACCGCACGTACGACTTGATCTGGCGCTCGATCGCCAGGTCTCCGGGATAGGGAGGCTCCTGGTCTGCGGGGATCGTGTTGAGATAAGGGGTCGAGGTGACCGTGGGGATCGCGTGTCCCCGTGCCCGGAGGCCCTCGATGAAGTCCGCGATGAGGAACTTCTGCTGCTCCGGGGATCTGCCGGTCAGCAAGGTCTCCGTGACGTCCTCCAGGGAGTCACTGAGGCGGATGAGGGAGGCGCCGGGTCGGGCCGGAGCCGAAGAGCGGGAGGCACCGGACGACCGGCCGGTGGGGGAGGGGGCGGTGAGGGAATTCACGTCCAAGCACCGGAGGTTACCCCAAAGCCGTCGGGTGCCAAGCGCAAGTCCTGAGCGCGCAGGCCCGGGGCGCGTCCAACGGGATTTTGGTGGTGTCCCCACGCGGCAAGGCCGGCGCATCCCCGCAGCGGGCAGAAACGGTCGAGCCACCGCCAGCCACCTCCAAAAAAGCCGCCGCCCGGAGGGCTGTCGCGCCAAAGTCCCTTCACCACCCGCAACATGCAGTGGTCATGGGCGAAGGGGAACGAGGCGGGGGCCCCGCGCCGGCGCCGGCGCGTGGGACCAGGATCACCGGTCGCAGCGGACCGCCGCCATCCCCAGATCTACTGCTGGATGTCCTGTCCCTGTTGGCTCTGTTGACTCATGTCCATTGGTGTTCCCCTGGATGGGGCAGCGCCGCCACCTTGCTGGTGGCCCCGAAGGGAGTCACGGCTTCCCCATGGGCGGGTCAGGTGATTCCCTCCCGCCGTGAACGAAGTAATCTTCGAGGTCCGCGAGGACGAGTCGGAAGGCGGCTTTGTGGCGCGGGCCCTGGGCCATTCCATCGTCACCCAAGCGGACACTTGGGAGGCCCTCCGGATCAACGTCCGGGATGCCGTTCGCTGCCACTTCGATGAAGGCAAGGCGCCGCCGGTCATTCGACTTCACCGTGGATACGATGAAGTGCTGGCTCTGGCATAAAACAGCCACGCGACCTCGCCTTAGGTGAGCTGGAAATGGCGTTGCGCCGGACGTTCGTGCATCAGTTCACCCGGCAGTCCGGCTCTCACCGGCGGCTGACGACTCAAGCCGGTGGCGAGCACCATCTGACCCTTCCGGCCCACGACCCGCTCAAGCCCGGAACCCCGCGCTCCATTCTGAGCGAAATCGCCAGCCATCACCATCTGAGCGTGGACGAAGTACTGAGGCGGTTGGACCTGTAGGACGACCTTCCGGCCGCCGCCGAACCATCGCAATGACCTCAGCGATGGCTTCCCGGGCCGTGGCTTCCTCGGCAGCCGCCGCCCCGTAACTGCATCAGCGGTAGTCCTTGGGATCCTTCACCAGAGGGGCCCGTACCGGATTGAGGTCAAAGGACGCCGCCATGGTGGCCGGCGGATCTCCAACCCCCTCCACCAGCACGCTCTTGAAACGATCTTCCCACGGCACCCTCCGGCGTCCCTTCCCCCGGTTGAACCACCGGGTGAACCGCTGCCTGAGGCGGTGGAGGTGGCCGCTGATGTCCCACATCGTGGCGCAGATCCGGTCGAGAAACGCACGTTCGCCGTCGGAATCACCGGTGGTCCGGAGCTTTTCGAGGCGCTGGCGGAGGCGTTTCGGGGTCAGGGCAGAGCAGGATCACCGGATTCCGCCATCGTCCGGCCCCGAAAAACCCTCATTTCACCCCGCCGGGACAGCGGCCGGACCCTCGACCTCACCAATCCCCACGGCCGTGGACACGATCACCGCACATCCCATGCGGTCTCGATTTCGCAGAATCTCGCGCGGCGCCCTGGTGAACTCCCACCCGCGCCTCGCTCCCCGCACCGCACCCGGCCAGGGAGCGCGACGGTCCGGGACCGCCGGAGGAACAAAAAACCTGTCTGAGCCATGAACAAAACCACCCTCAATTCCCAGTCTCGATCGAAAGCGCGTTGGACGCATCTCTCCGTCGCGTGGGTCATGCTCGCCGCCGCGTTCAGCTGCGGCGCGCAGGGCATCGTCTGGTACGTCCCCAACCCGGACTACTCCATCGCGCGCAACTGGAACGAACGCGCGCTGGAGGGGATCCGGATGGACACCCCGCATCCTCCGGGCCAGGCCCGCAACCTCTTCAGTTTCTCCGTTTGCATGTATGACGCGTGGGCCGCGTACGACGCCAACGCCGTGGGCTTCGTCTATCGCGGGAAGCACACCGCGACCGACGTGGCGGCCGCGCGGCGCGAGGCGATCAGCTATGCGACGTACCGGATGATGCTGGAGCGCCACGCCTTCTCGCGCACCGCCACGAACCAGGCAACGGCGAATCCAGCCTTCATGACGGCCCTCGGCTACGACCCCGAGAACCTTTCGCGCGACACCAGCACGCCCGCCGGTGTCGGCAATTCCATCTACGACGCCGTCTCGGCCTACTTCCTTGAGGACGGTTCGCGGCAGACGGCGGGAACCCCCTTTCCCGCCGCCAACCCGCCCGTGGCGTATCCCGACTATCCCGTCGGCCACCCGCGCCGCTATGACTTCGTGAACCCGCAGATGAATCCGTTCCTTCCCGGCATTAATGACGGAAACAACAACACGGTTGTGGACGTCAACGTGTGGCAGCGCCTCATCGTCGCCGGCTCCATTGATCAGAATGGCTTTCCGCAGAATCCGCTCCAGGGCTTTCTGGGGGCTCAATGGCTCTGGGTCCGCTCCTTCTCGCTCAGCCGGACCGACGGGGACAGGCCGTGGATTGATCCCGGCCCGCCGCCGTTCCTGGGCACGGATACCCACGCGGAGTTCCTGGAGAATCTCGTCGCGGTGATCCGCGCCAGCAGCGAGCTCACCACCGAGGACGGCGTCATCGTGGACATCTCGCCGGCGAGCATCGGCAACAATTCGCTCGGGGCGAACGACGGTCACGGCTACACCTCCAACCCGGTGACGGGCCAGCCCTATGTGCCCAACAATGTGCTTCGAGGTGACTTCACCCGTGCCCTCACGGAGTTCTGGGCGGACGGTCCGTCGTCCGAAACGCCGCCCGGCCACTGGAACTCGATCGCCAATCACGTATCCGACGATTTGACCTCGCTTCGCATCGGCGGTACCGGGCCCGAAGTGGACCGGCTGGAGTGGGATGTCAAACTCTACTTTGCCCTGAACGCCGCCGTGTTCGACGCAGGCTGTGCGGCATGGAGCGTCAAGCGCCACTACAACGGCTGGCGGCCCATCAGCGCCATCCGGTTCTGCGGTGGCCACGGGCAGTCCAGCGATCCCACGCTGCCCTCCTTTCATACCAATGGCCTGCCATTGGTCCCGGACCTGATCGAGCTGGTCACCGAATCCACGGTGAATTCAGGGCGCCATGCCGGACTCACTCCCGGAAAAATTGCCGTCCTTTCCTGGCCGGGGCAGCCCGAGTTCCCCGACGAACAGACCAGCGGGGTGCGTTGGGTGCACGCCGAGGACTGGATGACCTACCAGAAGAAGACGTTCGTCACTCCAGGCTTCCCGGGCTACATCTCGGGTCACAGCACCTTCAGCCGGGCCGCAGCGGAAGTGATGACGGCGATCACGGGCTCCAAGTGGTTTCCGAACGGCCTCGGCGTCTACACGCTGCCCGAGTTGGTGAACGAGGTCGGCCCGACCCAGCCCGTCACCCTGCAATGGGCCTCCTACTACGACGCCGCGGATCAGGTGGGCCTCTCCCGCATCTGGGGCGGCATCCATCCTCCAGCCGACGACCTCCCCGGCCGCCGCGTCGGGGCGCAGGCCGGACAGAGCGCGTGGGCGCTTGCCAGCAAATTCTTTGACGGCACCGTTGCGGACTCCGAGATCCGCCTTGCCGCCCGCCCGCTGAGCGACGGCAATGTGGAGCTGCGCTTCAACGCTGTCCGGGGACTCTTCTACACGATTCACAGTGCAGCGAACGTGGAGGGCCCCTACAATGCCGGGGAAAGCACCATCGCCTTGGAGGCCTCCATCGCCAGCACGAATGCACCGGCCGACCCTCAAAAGTTCCACCGTGTCTCGTCCTCGCTCACCCCATGAGGGCCGGCGGCCCGGCGTCCACGCCTTCACGCTCATCGAGTTGCTGGTCGTGATCGCGATCATCGCGATCCTTGCTGGAATGCTCCTGCCGGCGCTCGGCAGGGCCAAGAGCAGGGCGCAGCGCGTCACCTGCATGAACAACCTGAAGCAGATCGGGCTGGGGATGCAGCTTTGGGCCGACAACAATGAGGGAAAGTACCCCTGGAGACTGGACCAGGAGCGGGGCGGCGGAAGGCCAAACGGCACCGGCAACGCCCGCGTGAACTTCCAGTTCTCCCTGGTTTCGAACGAGCTCGCGTCCACCCGGATTCTGCTCTGTCCAAACGACGTGCGCCGCGTGCGGGCCACGAACTTTGCGA
Organism: Verrucomicrobiia bacterium; assembly: GCA_019634635.1. Lineage (NCBI taxonomy): Bacteria > Pseudomonadati > Verrucomicrobiota > Verrucomicrobiia > Verrucomicrobiia bacterium. Next base: position 47,651 of record JAHCBB010000024.1, on the reverse strand, counting down.
GCATCGCGCTGACCAACATCAGCTACGCCCTCTGCAACGAGGCGGACGACAAACGACCCCGCGTCATCCTGGCCACGGACCGGGGCATGAGCGGGTTCGACTTCACGGGACTGCCCAACAACATCAATTGCTTCATCCTGTCCTCACCGGAAACCGCGGCGCGCACCGCCAGATGGCGGCGGGACGTCTGCCACGGCGCCAATGCGGGGATGGTGGTGCTGGGCGACGGTTCGGCCCACCAGTGGAACGACTCCCGTCTCGTGCAGACCCTGCTGGGCTACGACATCACCACGGAGACCGACGACGGGAACCTCCAGTTCTACTTTCCCTGACGTCGTGCCGCCGGTGTCGCCGGTGTCGCCCGTGCCGGAGGGGGCGCCGCGGAATTGGTGGTGGGAACTGGATTCGAACCAGTGAAGGCGTAAGCCAGCAGATTTACAGTCTGCCCCCGTTGGCCACTTGGGTATCCCACCCCGTTTCCATCGGATGCCGCCCCGCGCGGCGAACGGTGAGTGAATGCGCACCGCCACCCGTCGCTCAAGCGCATTTTTGCCCAAATTTTTGTTCGCCCGGGATCGGACCGGTCCTGGGATCCGATCCATCCCAGGATCACCGGGATCGCCGTCGCGGCCAGTTCAATGTCCTGGCCCTCCGGACGTCTTGCCAGCCGTAGGACGCGTCGCTTCCTCCGTTCGCCCGAAACTCCCAGAAGATGCCACGCGCCGCCCCCGCTGTTCCACCCTATGCTGGCCGAGGCACGTTCACCTTGGGGCCTGGCGACCCTGCGTGGTTCTCGCAACGCTATCCTGGGCGACCACCCGGGCGGCATCACTCATCGTCTGCGGCCTCAACGGTGAGGGCCGGTTTCGAGGTGCCACCGCATCCGGCTCGACTTGTCCAATCGGGAGACCCTGTCGCGCTGGGAGAGAAAGCGGCAGAGGGCTGCCGCACTCCACGACGCTTCGCGACCGCCACTAGCCCGACTTTCGCAACTGACGTCGGGAAACGGGGATTTTTTGAGAGTGAAGCGAGGCAAGTGGCTGTGAATGAGGGGAGCGCATTTCGAAAGTGCGTGTAGTGAAGACCTGGCCTCTTCCCAAGGCGGGATTTTTGAGGAGGATATTGAGGCGTCATGTTCTTGCGGCACACGCGACGGTGGAAAGACGGGAAGGAGCACCTCTATTGGTCGTTGGTGGAGAACCGCCGGTGGGAGGCACCCGGGTGGTGCAGCATACGGTGTTGTACCTGGGACCAACGACAGTCAGAAGGAGCAGGACGCGCCATTGAGGTCTTTGACGAGGATTGTGGGAGTCCAGACCAACTGAAGCTCTTGCGGCGGAGCGGCCGTTGCCGGCGGATGCGCCGGACGGGGTTCAGGTTCGGCCCGGGATTTGAGTTGCACCGCCCGCGGCAGTGGGGCGGTTGCTGGCTCTTCACCGAGGTGTGGAAGGAACTGGGGCTGGATCGCTGAGCTGGCGGGAGCGCTTGGGGAAGTCGCGGGAGGGAACCGATTGGAGCATAAAAGCAGGTGACGCCAGCGCCTATCGGTTGCTGGATCCGGGCAGCGAGTGGCGCCTGCACCGGGTCTGGTTTGATCAGTCGGCCATGGCCGATCTGCTGGGTGAGGATTTCTCCTCGTTGCCAAGGACACCCTGTACCGGGGGCTGGATCATCTGGTGGAACATAAAGGCGAGCTGTTCACATTCTTGCGCCAACGGTGGCAGGACTCCTTTGGAGTGAAGTTCGAGGTGCTGCTCTATGATCTGACCAGCACCTACTTCGAGAGCGATCCGCCCTTCCCGGAGAAGGATCCGCGACGCTTTGGCTATCTTCACGCACAAACGCCTGACTGTGTCCAGGTGGTCATCGCCCCAGGATCACCCCGGAGGGCTTTCCCTGGCTTACGAGATGATGCCTGGCAACACTGCCGATAAAACCACCTTGCGCGGTTCCTTGGCAGAAGATCGAAACCCCAGTAATGGCAAGGCGCAGCGCATCTGATCATGGACCGGGGCATTCCCACCGAAGCGGTGCTGGCTGAGATGTGCGCGGCAGACCCACCGGTGCTCTACTTGGTGGGCACGCCCAAGGGACGGCTGAGCGCATTGGAGCAGGAGCTGCTGGAGGTGCCATGCGGCAGCAGACGCGCGAAGGGGTGGATGTCAAACTGGTGCCCAGCCAGGGTGAACTCTATATGTGCTGGCCCGCCCAAAGACCGTGTCGCCAAAGAGCGCGCCATGCGTCGTCGTCAACTCAAAGAACTCTGGACCCGGTTGCCGAACTGAAGCGCCAGGAGCCCAAATGGGATGCCCTCCTGCTCAAGGCGCCGCCAAGGCGCAGGTCCGCTGGCGTGGAAATTGGTCACGGTGGAAGTCAGCGCCGAAGGAACCCTCCAGTATTCCCTGCGCAAAGACCGGCTGCGGAGCGGCTCCGGCGGAAGGCCGTTACCTGCTTCGTTCCAATCTGACCGGAAAGGATCCCCGCCCAGATCTGGCACCTCTACATGCTGCTGGTCCAGGTCGAGGAAGCCTCAGGAACCTCAAAGGCGATCTATCCATACGGCCCGTCTACCATCAACTCCCTGAGCGCATCGAGCTCATATCCTGGTCGCCTTCCCGCCTTCACCTACTACCACCCCTGCGACACAAACTCCGCCAGAAAGCTCCAGGCCTGACGCCCCGTTCGCTGATCGAGCAACTGTCTGCCCTCCAGATGCTCGATGTCCACTTCCCGACCACCGACGGACGCACCCTCCTTTTCCAACGCTATACCTCACCCAATAAGACCCAGAAACTCCTGCTGGCTCAACTCGGACTGGAGCTTCCCCCGCAATCCCCTCCGCGCATTTCATCCCACCGCGCCATCGAGCCGCTACCGGAGTCCGCCCTGTAGTGAAGACCTTCCACCCCAATCTTCAGAATCAGGCCCATTCTCTCCCTTTTTCTTCTCCAGTTGCGAAAGTCGGGCTAGCCATCGGCACGCCGCCAGGTCTTGGACTGCGCTAGCCCCCTGGCGCTTTGCCACCGCGGCTTCCTTCCACGGCGAGGGCGCATCCCTCTCCTCCCGCGTTCGTTGAACCCTGGGGGAAAGCGGCAGAGGGCTGCCGCACTCCACGACGCTTCGCGACCCCCACAAGCCATCGGCACGCCGCCAGGTCTTGGACTGCGCCAGCCCCCTGGCGCTTTGCCACCGCGGCTTCCTTCCACGTCGGGCCCTCACCTCCTCCCGCGTTCGTTGAACCCCGGGGGAAAGCGGTAGGGGGCTACCGCACTCCACGACGCTTCGCGACCCCCACAAGCCATCGGCACGCCGCCAGGTCTTGGACTGCGCCAGCCCCCTGGCGCCTTGCCACCGCGGCTTCCTTCCACGTCGGGGGCGCATCCTTAACCTCCCGCGTTCGTTGAGGCCTGGGGGGAAAGCGGTAGGGGGCTACCGCACTCCACGACGCTTCGCGACCCCCACAAGCCATCGGCACGCCGCCAGGTCTTGGACTGCGCCAGCCCCCTGGCGCTTTGCCACCGCGGCGTCCTTCCACGGCGAGGGCGCATCCCTCTCCTCCCGCGTTCGTTGAACCCCGGGGGAAAGCGGTAGGGGGCTGCCGCACTCCACGACGCTTCGCGACCGCCACTAGCCATCGGCACGCCGCCAGGTCTTGGACTGCGCCAGCCCCCTGGCGCCTTGCCACCGCGGCTTCCTTCCACGTCGGGGGCGCATCCTTCTCCTCCTGCGTTCGTTGAACCCTGGGGGAAAGCGGTAGAGGGCTGCCGCACTCCACGACGCTTCGCGATCCCCACAAGCCATCGGCACGCCGCCAGGTCTTGGACTGCGCCAGCCCCCCTGGCGCCATGCCACCGCGGCTTCCTTCCACGTCGGGGGCGCATCCCTCTCCTCCCGCGGTCGTTGAACCCTGGGGGGAAAGCGGCAGAGGGCTGCCGCACTCCACGACGCTTCGCGACCGCCAGGGCCAGATGTCCTTCGTTCCGCGACGTCCCTGTACCCGAACGGCTCAGGGACGCCAGTTCAATGTCCTGGCCCTCCGGACGTCTTGCCAGCCGTAGGACGCGTCGCTTCCTCCGTTCGCCCGCCCATCCGTCCGTCACGGTGGATTCGGTGATTTCTCCAAAGTGCGGCGAGTCACCGTCCGGACCATCGCATTGCTGTCGTTCGTCGCCATCTGAAGCGCTGCGATCACTTCGGACTCTCGGGCGCTTGAGGCCTCGATGGTTCGGGCGGCCAGCCAGCGCACGGTTTCGTCGGGATCCTTCAGGGCGCTCAGGACACTGTTCAGTACTCGCGGCACCAGATTCGGAGCCGATTCGAGGAGCCGCATGGCCGCAGCACGGACTTCGGGGTCGGGATCATTCTGCGCCGCCGCCAGCAACCCGGCGACCTCGGGACCCTGCCAACCCCCGGCGGCGGCGAGATCCACCAGAGTCCGGAAATGTCCACGGCGCCCGATGTCCAGCAGCACGGGCTCCAACCCTTGGCGGTCGCCGCAAATCGTGCACACGGCCTCGACGAGGCGTTCCCGCTCAAAGAGCAACAACTGCGGGCGAAATGGACGGAGAGGCACCGTGGTGCCGATGGCAACACCCATCGGAATCGGACCAGAACCGGAGGAGTTGGTCGAAGTCAGCCCTCCCACCAAGGCGGGTACTGCGGACTTCGCAGCGGGCCCAAGGCTCAAAAGAATCTCGGTCGCATGGTAGCGACGCGTGGCGCGACGCCAGGGACTCGGGAACAGCTCCACCGCACGGGGCGGCAGCTTGGCCAGAACCTTCAAGTACCGATCGGAATCGAAGAATCCTGTCCGCACATGGCGGGCCAACGCGGGAACCGCCGCAGTCCCCATGGACACGAACGCTTCAAGTTCCAGGTCCTTCAGCGGCCGCAAGGTCTGAGCATCTCGAAGCTGGCGGGGGCCCGTCACCCGGAGCACAGAAGTTGTAGGCCGCTCATCCGCCACCGCATAGGCATCAAGCCACTCACTAACGGATCTGCCTTCAAATCGCGGCTCACGCTGGGTCCAAACGAGCCCCGAGATGACACCAAAGCCGATCGCCGCGGCGGTGACCCAAACGAACCGGTGACTGCGATTCATGTAGCAACCTTGGGAATAAGGCTTGACGCCATTTTGACAGTACGAAGCGCCTCAACGGTCCGTCAACCTGGCACCTGATCGCTGAATTAGCCAGTCGGCGCCGAACTCCGCGGCACACCTGCCTGCACCAAGGCTTCGGGCAAACCACATTCGCCCCATGGCGCAGCATGGCGGCCGGTTCCCGCAAGGGGACCGGAACGACATGCTCCGCCTCGGGCCCTGCCCCCTTCCTGTGTCTACCGGGGCTGCCTTCGCCGACCGGGCCTCCTGCTTGGAAGCCTAAAAACCGGCAAACCTCTGCCTCGTCGGAACTTTTTCATGCCCCTTCTGGGAAGGTGAATTTACCCCAACACGCCACGCCACGCCCGCCACCCGGATCCCATTCAGTGAGCATACCCGGATCCATTTCAAGGAAACGGTACGCCCAGTGGTGAGGGCCGGTTTCGAGGTGCCTCCGCATCCGGCTCGACTTGTCCAATCGGGAGACCCTGTCGCGCTGGGAGAGAAAGCGGCAGAGGGCTGCCGCACTCCACGACGCTTCGCGACCCCCACAAGCCATCGGCACGCCGCCAGGTCTTGGACTGCGCCAGCCCCCTGGCGCTTTGCCACCGCGGCTTCCTTCCACGGCGAGGGCGCATCCCTCTCCTCCCGCGTTCGTTGAACCCTGGGGGAAAGCGGCAGAGGGCTGCCGCACTCCACGACGCTTCGCGACCCCCACTAGCCATCGGCACGCCGCCAGGTCTTGGACTGCGCCAGGCCCCTGGCGCTTTGCCACCGTGGCTTCCTTCCGCGTCGGGGGCGCATCTTTCTCCTCCCGCGTTCGTTGAACCCTGGGGGAAAGCGGCAGAGGGCTGCCGCACTCCACGACGCTTCGCGACCCCCAGGGCCAGATGTCCTTCGTTCCGCGACGTCCTTGTACCCGAACGGCTCAGGGACGCCGCACTCCCAAACCCAGGCGCCAACCAACCCGGATGCCACGGCATCGCGTCGGTCGGCGCAATGCGCCTCGAAGTACGCGCGGCCCTCCGCCGTTTTCGGCGCAGGCAGACGCAGAACTCCCAAAGTTACTCAAGAATGCCAAAGATGCAGATCAGGCCCCAGAGAACCTCTCTGGACGGAAGTCCTTGATCCCATTTTGAGGGCTATCCGGACGCCGAAACATCCCGGAGGTCGGCCCGGGTGGATTCGTACGTGACGTGGTACTGCTCCACCTCGGCGCGAACGGGCACGCCGTTCCGCTCGCAGTACTGCCGATAGAGGCCCGGCCACCAGTTCTCGTGGGCGGTCAGCCCCTCGTCCCGCCATCGGGTCCATCCCAGGAGCACCTTGCTCCAGCAGGCATCCCCATACGCGACCGCCTGATGCGCATCGGCCATCTGGCTGACGTACCAGTCGCGGCCGACCCGGGCGTGGAGCACCTCATCCGCCCAATCGAAATCTTGAAACGTCGCCGCGAGCGGGTTGCCGGACCGCTGCCCCACCTCCCACTCATGGCGCTTGCCCGTTTTCGGCATCAGCCCCTGCTCGATGAAGTAGAGCACCGCATGGCGCTCCAGCGGCGTCAGCTGGGTGTTGAGGCCGAGGGACCAGGTGAAGTTCACCTTCACGTGCTGCGGCCAGTCCACCCCAAGGCTCGCAAAGCCGACCTCGCCCATCATCGCATGGCGGGCCTCGTCCCAAAGCTGACGGGTCATGTCCCGATGGAAGCCCCAGGGCTTTTCCGGCGACTCCGCAAGGATGCCGGCCATCACCTCGGGAACATCAATTTCGCGCAGCCGCTTGTAGAACATCATCAGCACCTTGGCGTCGGCGGGCTGCGACTCGTCGTACAGAAAAACCTCCGCATTCACGCCCATGTTGTAGGGATCCGGAAACCTGGCGTCGCGTCGGGGACGGCCGTCGAACACCCGGGGCTGCGCCGAACGGAGGCGTACCGGCACCGTTCCCCCGGCCCCGGCGCCATCAACGCCGCCTGCGGACGCCAGCGCCTCCCGGATGCACGCCATCGCCGGCAGGCAAGCCTCGCGCTCCGCGGGAGACACCAGGGCGGAGATCGCCCGCCGTCCGTAGGCTGCCAGATCCTCGAGTTCCAGAAGGGCCCAGCGGAGCAACCGGCGGGTGGGCTGGTCGGCCAGGGGATGGGTGACCTCCGCATGGCGCACCATCGCCTCCCGAAGCGCCGGCAGGGCCACCTCATAGAGCCCGAGCAACAGCTCCGCAGTGGTGTCCGCAGCCAGAATCTCGTCGAAGGCGACCTCCAGACCCGGATGCGGAATCCGTTCAAGTCCGAGGGGCGGCTCCCGCATCTCCCCGACTCGCGCCCGAAACGCCGTCACGTGCTCGGCGCACAGGTGGGCGTGCAGACTGAACGCCATCTTCAGCTCGTACACCGGCTCCGCGGTCAGGCGTCCGATGAAGATTCCGTGGAGTCGGAGGAGGACGTAATGGTGACGCTTGAGCCGGCGTACGGATTCCTCGACGGAGAGCCCCGGCCGTCCGGCTTCCGGGAAGGTTGCCAAACCGGCCAGTGGCGGCAGTCCGCGGTGCGTGCGGTAGGAAGTCAGCCAGGGGGATGCCGGGACTTGAGGAGCGGATTCCATACGCGGCTTGGCAGGTTAACCACCCCTCCGTCGCAAGGGCAAACCCCGGGAAGCCCGCGGCACCACGACACCATCGCGCTGGAGGCTTGCCAGCCGGTGTCCACCCGGCCGAGAACTCACCGCCATGGAGTTGACGTCCGTCAGAAGCGCTGCCCCGTCTGCCCCGGACGACGACGGGCTGGAACGTCCCACGTCCGCTCAATTCCTGGGCAATCCGCTGCCCCACCTGGAGGACCGCATCGTCACGCGATTCCTGTGCCGCCTGCTGCTGACGGTTTTCCGGCGCCAACTGGTGGGGTTCACCGGACGCGAACGAATCGGGGTCGCACAGGACCCCTTCATCCTGGCGATGAACCACTCCCAGGGGCCCGAGGCCATCCTGATCCCCACGTGGCTCTGCTTCGAGCGGGGGGGGCGGATGGTGCACTTCATGGCCGACTGGAACTTCCAGCTCATGCCCATTGTCGGCTGGATCATCCGGCTGCACGACCCCGTCCACGTCGTGCGCAAGGATGCACGACCGCGGTTCCTGAACCGGTTCAAGGACCGGTACCGCCGGCTCCCTCCGCCGTTCACGGAGGCTCGATACCGGCTGGAGTCGGGACGTTCCATCGGATTGTTTCCGGAGGGCACGGTCAATCGGCACCCCACCCGGATGCTTCGCGGGCACCTCGGCACCGCCCGGTTGTCCATCGAAACCGGAATCCCCGTCATCCCGGGCGGCATCCGCTTCCCGAGGCATCGCGGCGACGGTCCGATTGGCGATCGCGAACCCTTCAGCGTCCATTTCGGCACCCCAATTCACCCACCCGCGGTCGCACCGGTCTCTCCGCGAGGAGTCCACGAACACCACGCTCAAATCATGGCCGCCATCTCGACACTTTGCGGCAAGGAGTGGTATGCTGATTCAAGCCGGACGAAACATGTCTTCCCACCGAAATGACATCCGCGTGGCGCGCCTGGAGGGCGAGGCCGGTCGTCAACGCGCCCTCGCGGTGATGCAGGCGACCTACCGGGACGAAAAGAACTGGCTGAACCGGGACGACCAGCTGGTGGATCCGGCGGAGCTGGCGGATCCCGACGTTTCCTGGTTTCTGGCCACCCGGAATGACACCCCGGTCGGCGTTCTGCGGGCGCTGTACGCCCCGCCCCTGGATCTCTACGCCACTTACGGATTCCAACTGGTCACCCGGGAGCTCGATCTGGCGGCCTTCATCCGGAATCATCGCATCGCCGAGATCGGGCGCTTCGCGGTCGTGGCACCCCAGCGCGGACAGGTGCTGGTTTCAGCCGCCCTGATGCGGGCCGCGCTCGCGGAGGCCGTGGACCGGGGCTTCACGCACTACATCACCGATGTCTTTGAGGGGGAAGCCCACAGTCCGCTCGAGTTCCACAAGCGTGTGCTCGGATTCGAGGTGGTGGCGACGCATGAGGTGGGAGAGCTCAACTGCCCAAACCGCCGGATCACCCTGCTCCTCGACATCCGACGCGGCCTGCGGCGGCTCCGCGACTCCGGGAACTGGCTGTTCCGGCATCTGACGGAGGGCTGGAGCGCCGCACGTTTCCGTGCCGCGGGGCTGGAGGTTCCGGCCGCTCCGGCGCCGGCAACCGTCGAAGCCCGCTGACCGGCATCCGGATCCGCCCCGCTCTCAGGGAAGCCCGCCGGCGGCCGTTCGCGAGGCAGACCTCACGCGGCAACTTGCAACATCCGGGTCGCGGCTGGTTCACTCCGCCGTTCCCCGCGCATGAGCCCCCCGATGCACGCCCCGCCTCCCCGTCTCCGGGACATCACACGACCCCAATGGCGCGCGGGCATCGCGGCGTGGCTGGGATGGATGTTCGACGGGCTCGACATGCATCTCTACACCCTTGTGGCGACGCCGTTCGTCGCCGAACTGCTGCGCACGGCCGTCGCCGATCCTGCCGTCGGACGCCACGGCGCCGTGATCCAGGCGGCGTTCCTGACCGGATGGGCTCTCGGCGGGGCATTTTTTGGCCGGATCGGGGATCTGCTCGGACGCAGCCGCGCGCTGTCGCTCACGATCCTGACCTACGCGGCGTTCACGGGACTCTCGTTCGTGTCCACGGAGTGGTGGCACCTGATGATCTTCCGATTCCTTGCCGCGCTGGGCATCGGCGGGGAATGGGCGGTGGGCGCCTCGCTGCTGGCCGAGACCTGGCCCAAACGCTGGCGCCCCTGGCTCGCCGCCATCCTGCAAACGGGGGTCAACTGCGGTGTCCTGCTGGCCTGCTTGGCCGGACTGTTGCTTTCAAACGCCCCACCGCGTTGGATCTTCCTGGTCGGGGTGCTGCCGGCCCTCTTGGTGCTCTGGATCCGCAGGGCAGTGCCGGAACCTGAGGGCTGGCATGCAGCACGACAACAGCACGCGGGCAGGATGCCCGGAATCCTCGACCTGTTCCGCGGCCCCGTGGCGCGTGTCACCATTCCCGTGTTGATCCTTTGCGCCTTGAGTCTGACCGCTCACTGGACGTTCCTGTTCTGGCAGCAGGCCAACGTGCGTCAGCTGCCCATGGTGGCCGCCCTGGATCCCGCCGCACGAACCCGCTTCGCGACGACAGCACTGTTCCTGGTCATGGCGGGTTCCATTGCCGGAAACTTCTTCGCCGGCTGGCTTGCGAAGCGGTTCGGATACCGGCGGGCCATCCTGGGGCTTTTGATGGGTTACGGGATCACGATGCTCCTCACGTACGCGCGTTCGCTGGACTGGGCGCAATTGCGTCCGCTCCTCGTGCTGATCGGCCTGTGGCAGGGAGTCTTCGCCCTGTTCACCATGTGCCTGCCGCCCCTGTTTCCCGTGCTGCTCCGGACCACGGGTGCCGGCTTCTGCTACAACTTTGGCCGGATCGTCTCGGCCGCCGGCGTGGTATTTTTTGGCATTTTCACGACGGTGGGCGATACCCGGCGCGCGCTGTTCTTCGCCGGATTCCTGTTCCTTCCAGCCGCAATCGCCGCCCTGTGGCTCCCCGAGCCCAAGGACGACTCTCTTGTGGAAACCTGATCCGGCCCAGCCAGGGGGGAAACCGATCAAACGACGCTGACCACCCGTAGCGCCACGGCCGTCAACCCGAGGATCCACAGCGGCTCCGGGTCGCCCGAAGGCACCACGGACCGTTTGTCCACCAGCCAGGGAGTGGTCACCACATGCGTGGCAGCCAGCACCAGGGTCCAGGAAAGGAGCATCGCCGGACGCCCGACACCGGCAGCCATCATCGCGACGAGCGCCAGCCCGAGTGAGGTCAACAACACCCGGATTCCGAAAAGGGAATGATGCGCCTGTGGCCGGAGCAGCCATCGGGCGGCCAACCGCCCCCCCAGCGCCAGGGTCACGCACTGGCCCCCCGCCTGCACCGGGAAAGCGGAGGGACCGGTCACCCACTGCGAGGCCACAATGCCCAGCGCGGCGGCAATTCCAGCCGCACTCAAGAGGTTCTGCAGGGGAATCCGGCGCATTCCGAATGCGACCACGGCCGCACCCGCAACCCACCAGAGCATGGTTGCCACGACCTGAACCCGGCCGGCCGGTTCGGGACCCATCCGGATCCAGATCAGCGCCGGGCCCACGAGCATCACGAGCACCGACGCGACCGCCCGGAGGCCTGACCCACGACGTCCCGGCATCGGGGGCACGGCAATCAACGGCTCCGGTAGCGGCATCCAACCGCGAGCGTAGGCTGCCCGCGCCTTGGGGTCACGCCCCCATGGCGGAAGAAACGTTGATGTGTCGTCACGGTGTCCCGCCGATCCCGCGTTCTGGCAATCCCGTTGAGACCTCATGCCGCCCGGTGATACCCTCCCGCAGATGAAATCCGCCTACGAACTCGCAATGGAACGGCTCAAGGGGGGGACGCCCTCCGCACCCCTTTCAAAGGCCCAGCGCGGCGAGCTTGCCGAACTGGATGCGGTCTATCAGGCGCGTGTTGCCGAGAAGGACCTCGCCATGCAGGCCGCCGTCGCGGGACTTCTGGCTCAGGGCGATGAGGAACAGGCGAACGCCGCTCGCGCCCGGTTCGTCGCCGAAAAACAGGAACTGCTGCAGGAACTTGAGTCCCGCAAGGACGCCGTGCGCCACCCCGGCCGGTAACCCGCGGTCGGCCTCAGCCTCAGCCTCACGGTGCCGACTGAATCGGTGCCGACGGGCCGGCGACCGCCAGTTCGGGCGGCTCCGGAACCGACGCCGGCGCCCTGCCGGTATTGCCCGTCTTGTCGCCGGCCGCCGGTTCGGAAACCGCAGCGGCCTCGCCCTCGGGTTCCTTGGGATTGCGCGCACGCTTGGCCCGGGGCAGCGGGCTCACCATGACGTTGATCGAGCGTCCCACCAGCTTCGGGGTGAAGTCCGGATGCCCCCACGGTGAAAGATCCTTGAGAAACTTCTGCACCACGCCCATGCCGATCTCGGTGTGGGCCATCTCGCGCCCGCGAAAACGCAGTGACACCTTCACCTTCATGTCCTCGCACAGGAATCCCACCGCATGATCCTGCTTGATTCCCAGGTCATGCGGATCAATCCGCGGGGTCAACTGGACTTCCTTGACGATGTTGGCGTGGTGATGCTTGCGGGAATCGCGCTCGCGCTTGGCCTGCTCGTACTTGAACTTGCCGAAATCCACGATGCGGCACACCGGCGGGTTGGCCGAGGCCGAGACCTCCACAAGATCGAACCCCTGGCTGCGCGCCATGTTGATCGCGGCGCCGAGATCCATCACCCCGATCTGGGAGCCGTCGGAACCAATGACCCGGACTTCGCGGGCACGAATCTTCCCGTTGACTCGAAACTGGGGGGGCGGAGGGGAGTGACGGGAGAGATACGGGCGGCTCAAGCTGCTCTCTCCTTTTGAAGTGTGGCCATGACGAATCGGAAACCTGCAGGTCGCGATCGCGACTTACGGCGACGATGACGCCCGGATTCCGCCGGAGGGGCAAGCCTATTCTGCTGAGCTCAACCGGGTTGCTTGTCCCCCGCAGCGGAGTGCTGCCGGTTCCGGACGCAGCCTTGCTGCGGAGCCGGCTGCACGATACACAGCCGGGGCGATGAGCGTCGAACCCCGCCCCGCGGTCCATGCCTCCGAACTGCTGGTGCGCAGCCTCGGGAAGGGGCGTCTGGGACATGCCTATCTGTTCGCCGGCGACGACTCCGGCGTGCTCGAAGAGGCCGCGATGCACCTCGCCCAGGCCCTGACCTGCACCGCCGGGCCCGAAGCAAGGCCCTGCGGGGCCTGCCCGGCCTGCCGGCGAACGGCCGGCGCAGGACATCCGGACGTCACCTGGGTGCGACCTGGGAAGAAGAGCCGCATCCTCTCCATAGACCAGATCCGGGAGCTCATCCAACGGGTGTCGCTCCGCCCCACGGAGGCCCGACACAAGGTCGGCGTTCTGGTGTCCGCCGAACGGCTCCGCGTCGAGGCGGCCAACGCTTTTCTCAAGACCCTCGAGGAACCGCCGCGCGACTCGGTGTTCGTGCTGCTCACCCTGGACCCGGACCAAGTGCTGGAGACGCTGCGTTCCCGCTGCCTGCGTCTCAACTTCGGCAGCGGCAGCATCCGGATCGAGCCCGACGTCGCCCGCTGGCTCGAAGGGTTTGCCGGCGCCGTCACCGCGGCATCGGCATCCCTGCTCGACCGCTACCGGCTCGTGGAATCCCTGCTCTCGGAACTCGAGTCCACCCGCTCGGGCATCGAGGAGACCCTCACCGCCACCTCGCCGCTGAAGCGCTTCACCGACGCCGATCCCGCGCAACGGGACCGCTGGGAGGATGAACTCGACGCCGCCGTGGAGGCGGAATACCGGAGGCGCCGCTCTCAATTCCTGGCGGGGGTGCATGCGTGGCTGCGCGACATCTGGGTGCGCACCCTGTCGCCGGAGGCGCCCGCCTTCGTGCCTGCGTTGACCGATGCGACGGCCACCGTGGCCCGCCGCATCAACCCGACCGACGCCCGCGGGAACCTGGAGGCCTGGGAGCGCACCTCGCGCCTGCTCCTGGCCACCAATGCCCAGGAGGCGCTGGTCATGGAAGTCGGGCTGCTCCGGCTCAAGCTGTGACCCACCCCGCGCCCTCACACGCCGCCGCCGCCGTGGTCCCCGACCGCCATGCCCGCCCGTGGCTGGTGGCCTGGGGCGCACTGCTCGGGCTGAGCCTGCTGAAGTTCGGCAACCCCGTCGTGCTTGACCGCCAGATCCCGGTGCCGGCCTCCATGGCGGAGGCGTTTGCCGATCCCTGGCCGGTGCGCTGGGCCCTCGTCCTCGGTGCGCTCCTCCTCATCGCTGGCGGCGTGATCGCGTGGAGGAGTCTTGTGGCCCGGTGCGCCCGGTTGCCGGTGCTGCTCTGGCTTGCGCCATCGCTCTGGCTCGGATGGCAGTTCCTCTCCACGGCCCAATCCGAGGATCGTTCCCTCTCCTTCGGGACACTCGCGCAGTTCGGCGGCGTCGCCGGGGCGTACGCCGCCGGCATCGCCTTCATCACCGACCGGCGCCGGCTCACCTGGGTGCTGGCCGGGGTGCTGGCCGGGTTCTGCATCTGCCTGATGCGCGCGGTCAACCAGCGCACCGAATTCCCGCAGGTCCGTGCGGCATTGATCGAGGGTGAACGCACGGGCTGGACCAACTTTCCGCCGGCTGCGGTCCGGGACCTTGAGCGGCAGCAGTTGATCGTCGTCACCAATGGTCTCCGCGTCGCCAACCCCCTCATCCTCCTCAAGCTCGATCGCGGACGCGTCCACGGCACGCTCGTGTATCCCAACGCGCTCGCCGGGGCCGTGCTGCTGCTGCTCCCGGCCCTGTGGGTTCTGGTGCGGGAGTGGACCCTTCCCGGGCGTCCCGTCACCCGGTTCGCGGCAATAGGCCTGCTCCTCCTGCTTGGCATCGTTGCGCTCGCCTGGAGCGGCTCGAAGTCCGGCTGGCTGATCGCACTGATGATGATCGGAGCCCTGGGATTGCGGCTGCCGCTCCCCCTGCCGCCGCGGTGGCGTCGGGCTGCCGTGGCCACCGTGGCCGCCGCAGGGCTCCTCGTGTTCGCCCTGCGGTTCCAGGAATACTTCGGCGCCGGCGCCACCAGCGTGGGTGCCCGATTCGACTATTGGAGATCGGCCGTCCATACGACCCTCGACGAGCCGTGGCTGGGCACGGGACCCGGCACCTTCCAGCGGTCGTACGCGGCACGGAAGTCACCGGAGTCCGAGATGGCCCGGCTGGCCCACAACGATTACCTGGAGCAGTTCTCGGATTCCGGCGTCGCCGGCGGAATTCTGTATCTCGCGTGGATTGGCGGCTGGGTGTGGGTGTCCGCCCGACGTGCCTGGACGGGTCCCGATCCGCTGGTGCTGGCCGCCGCCCTCGGCGTCACAGCGTGGTTCGCCCAAGGGTTGAGCGAGTTCAGCCTGTACGTTCCCGCCCTGGCGTGGACGGCGTTTACGCTCGCCGGGGCGGTCACCGTTCTGACCACACTCACGGCGCCCGAAACCAGCCCGACCGCCACTCCCCTTCCGTCCGCGCCCCGCACCTCCTGAGTCCGCTTCCCTCCAGAGCGCGCTCCACCGAGGGAAACTGCTCCCGAAGGATGCCCGCCACCACCAGGGCACCACCGGACTTCAGCCGGGCGACCAGGCGGGCCCGCTCTGAAACCAGCAGATCCGCCATCAGGTTGGCACACACCACGTCATACCGCCTGTCGGGCCGGCGCGGGAGGCGCGTCAGGTCGGCAACCTCCGGAACAATCCGGTCGGCCACGCCGTTCAACCGGCAGTTTTCACCCGCAATCCGCACCGCCGCGGGATCGTGATCCAAGGCGCCCACCGGACCATACCCCAGCCGGGCGGCCGCAATCGCCAGCAGGCCGCTGCCGGTGCCGACGTCCCAGAGCGACTGCAGGCGGTCCGGCCGCCTCAGGGCCACGATGCGCTCGAGGCAGTAGCGCGTGGTTGCGTGCTGGCCAGTGCCGAAACTCAGGCCGGGATCCAGCAGGACCCGGACCTGACCGGAGCGCGGACGCCTCCGGCTCCAGGTGGGCAGCACCAGCAGCAACTGCCCGATGGCGATGGGCTTGAAATGCCGCTTCCACGATTCACTCCAGTCCCGGGCAGGCACGCGGCGCATGCGAACCGTCACCGGACCCGTGACTTCTCCGCCGGCGCAAAGCGCCTTGAGACGTCCCTGCAGCCGCGACCGCATCGGGGCGGCCTGAGCCCGGGACAACGGCAGGTACGCGCTGACGGTGCACTCTCCGGTGGTGAGATCCGTGAAGGTGACCGGCGGGCTTCCGCATTCGGATTCCAGCAGGGCCGCGACCGGTCCCTCGTCCCCGGGCCGCACGCCAACGGCAACTTGCCGCAGGGGTTCCCCGTCCCCGGAGGCCCCGATGTCAACACGCCGGCCACGATTCATGGCAGGTCCCGCCACGGGGTGAAGTTGAGCAACTGGATTTCGTTGCGGACCCGCCCCGCCTTGACCACACCCACCTCCACCCAGGTGACGCTCGCATAGTCCACCTCCACATGCTCGAACCACCGCAGTGGCAGGCCCAGCAGATACGACAGCAGCCCGCGAATCACGCCTCCATGGCAGAAGATGCCCACCGTTTTCCCGGCCTGCTCGTCCAGGATCTGGCGGATGGCCGCGACCAGCCGGTCCTGAAAGGTCTGCAGGGTCTCGGCCCCGGCAACGCGGTCCTCTTCGAGATGATGCAGCCAGTCATACGCCGACATGCCGAAACGGGCCTCCACATCGTCCCAGCCCAGTCCGGTCCAGTCCCCAAAATCAATTTCCCTCAGCCCGGGGAGGATCACCGGATCGGCATCG
This sequence comes from Verrucomicrobiia bacterium, assembly GCA_019634635.1. NCBI lineage: Bacteria > Pseudomonadati > Verrucomicrobiota > Verrucomicrobiia > Verrucomicrobiia bacterium. Next base: position 31,141 of record JAHCBB010000024.1, on the reverse strand, counting down.
AAAAACCGCCGGGCCGGTTCCCAGGTCAACTGCACGCGCCGCATGGGGCTGGCATACACCGCGTCGAGGCGCGTGCGGGCCAGCCAGTGGGCCAGGCGTGCCGCCTGGAGGTGCCCGTGGTCCGACAACTCCATGTCAATCCGGCTGCCGCCAAAGATCCGGTGGTAGCGCGATTCGACCTCGCCGTGGCGGATCAGATAGAGCGTGGTTTTCACCCGGCGGCGAGGGCGCCCGTCTGGGCCTCGAGAAGCCGGGTGATGCCCTGACGCCCGAGCTGCAGCATCGTGGCCAGCTGGCCATCCGTGAACGTGGCCTCCTCGCCGCTGGCCTGAAGTTCGATGAATTCCCCCGCGCCGTTCATCACCAGGTTCAGGTCCACCGCGGCGGCGACATCCTCGCTGTAGTCCAGGTCGAGCAGCACCGCGCCGGCCACCACGCCCGTGCTGACCGCGGCCAAGGGCGACCGGATGGGGTCCGCGGTGAGGAGGCCTTCGGACCGGAGACGCCGCACGGCCAGGCTCAGCGCGACCCACGCACCGGTGATGCTGGCGGTCCGGGTGCCACCATCCGCCTGCAGGACGTCGCAATCCACCCAGACGGTGCGCGGTCCGAGGGCCTCCAGGTCCACCACGGCCCGCAGGGAACGGCCGATCAGCCGCTGGATCTCCTGGGAGCGGCCATCCAGCTTCAGCTTGGAAATATCCCGCGCCTTCCGGTCGGGCGTCGAGTAGGGAAGCATGGAATACTCGGCCGTCAGCCAGCCCCCCTCCACCTTCCGGGCTTTCATCCAGCCGGGAACCGACTCCTCGACCATCGCGGCACAGATCACGCGGGTGTTGCCCCATTCGATCAGCGTGGATCCCGTGGCCTGCGGCGCCACGTGGTTTTGAAATCGGACCGGGCGCAGCGCGTCCGCCCGTCGTCCATCGCGCCGCAATTCGGGCGCCCCTTCGGGATTGCTCATTGGCGGGCGGAACGTACCGCCCGCCTCGCACGCGGAGCAACCCCGGAGGGGCAAGGACGACAAGGGACGGCCAGGAATCGGACCGGGGACTGTCCCAACCAAGACCCGGATCAACTCGATTGCGCCATGGCACGAGCGAGAAGCAACGTAGGAAGCACCGCCACATCGGGTTGTTGCGCGTGCGGCGGGGTTGTGCGCGACCGATGCCGGAGCAACTCGCCTTCGTCGCGAAGTGTCGTGGACTGCGCCAGCCCTCTGGCGCTTTCGCCCAAGGCGAGGCCAACCCGGGGTGTGGAGAGTCGTCCGGCGTGGGGCGGACGCGCGGTGCCAAAGCGGCAGAGGGCTGCCGCACTCCACGACCCGCCTTGCAGGCGATGCATCCCGCATGGGTTTGCGTCGCCAAAATCCCCGAAACTCCTCAAAAAGGAACTTGTCGAACGTGCGTCGCCCGCCTATTTCCACTCCGCTTCAAGGTTCCTGCTGCGCCCGTGGCGGAATTGGCAGACGCGCTAGATTCAGGTTCTAGTGAGTAACATCGTACAGGTTCAAGTCCTGTCGGGCGCACCACTCCCCTTCCCGTCCGCCCGCATTGACCTCGCCCCGGGGTCGTCAGGTCGCGCCCTTCAGCGGATCTCCACCGCCTGGTAGAACCGGACATCGCCGTCATCCGACACCGCGTCGCGGGCGAACACGGCCTCCGCCCCGGAAGGATAACGGCCGACGGGCGTCCAGTGCCGGAGGTCGGAGCTCACCTGCAGTTCGTGGACGACTCCCTCCGAAACCTCCGGAAGTTCGAGGCAGATCTGGTGGGATCCGTCGGGCAACGGGTCCACGCCAATCAGACGGGGCGTTCCCTCGCCGTTCGTCGCCGGATCCCGCTTTCGGACCGGCACCGACTGACCATCGAACGATGCCATGCCGCGGACGGTATCGGCGCCCCCCGGGCCCCGCAGCGTGTACTCCCAGGTAATGGCACCGCCGCCGGTGGTGGGCCCCCAGCGCAGGATCCGTTGCGACGCCTCAAAGACGCCGTCGTCGCTGACATTCGAGACAACCGCCTCGGCGGCCAGATGTTCCTCGACGGCAAACGCCCGGGTGCCCGGAGCCGGGATGACGCGCACACGAACCCGGACGGATCCGTCATCCAGCAATTGCCCGCTGCGTAAGCAGGTACCAGTGAAGCCAGGGGGGGTGGCCGCACCTTCTCCGTCCGCCCATCCGGTCGGTGCGAGGACCCAGCAAAGCGGCGGGGCGCCGGCTCCCGGATCGTACCGGTAGCGCTCGCCTCCCTGCCACAACGCGGCCACCCGGGTGACGTAGTCCATGGGAATCGGCTGCGGCCCGGCCGGCCACGGCTGACCGCGCTTCCATGCGGCCGCATAGGCGGTGAGTTCCGAGGCCGTCAGCACGTAATCTTCCGGCGCATCATCCGCGGGGTGCGTCACGACGGACCTCAGGACCTGATCGCCACGGATCGGCGATTCCACCCCGTCGGCGACGCCCACACCATCAAATGGAGCCGCATCCACGACGAAATTTGGCACCAGTTCATAGGTCAACGAACGCGGGGCGGCGTCGAAGAAGGGTCCGAACTTCAAGCGACCGGTCCGCGGGTCCACGACGCCGCCATGGCTGATGGCACGAACCTCCCAGAATGGCGCCGGCAGGTCCGGCCGACCGGGCATGGGCCGGGTGAAGGGCGGCTGCTCCTCAACGACATGGGCTGAGGTGGTCGCCGCCGGGTTTACCTCCAGACGAACGACGAGCGGCCGGCCGGCGCCATGGCGTTCGGGGAGGATGCGCCGCACGAACGACACGGGCGGGTCTTCGGGGGTCACCACGATGCTCCGCGGCGCCGACACCACACGAACGCCGTCCGCCCGCACGGCAAAGGCACGAAGTTCATGGCGTCCCGCCGGCGCGCCGTCCCAGGTCATCCGGTGATCGAGCACCACCCCGGGGGCCAGCCGGCATTCCGGACACGAAAACACCGATTCTCCAATCCGCTGCCGCCCGGCGAAGAATTCCACGTGGATCAGGGCGCCGGCGGGGTCCACCGCCTGGACGTGCAGCGGGATCGGATGCCCACGAAGGAAGCGGTCGCCGTCCGCGGGAAGGATCCACTCAATCGCTGCCTCCGTGGGTCCCGCGTGGACCGTGACCGGCGGCGAGGTCACGGCCAGATCGGCGCCAAACCAGCCAACGGCCTCAAGGTCGTACCGCCCGGGTGCCGATGGCGTCCACGACAGGCTGTTGAACACCGGGGTGCCCGGAGGGACGAACGCATCCAGCAGGCAAACCTGGCACGATTCCCCGATCTTCTGCCCGTTGGCAAAAAACTCGACGGTCCCGACCACCGACTTGGGATCCATGCCGATCGTCTCGATGGACACCGGAACACCCGTCGGAATCCGAGCACCCTCGACCGGCGACAGCACCACGAGTGAAGCGGCATCCGCATCCAGAATCGCCACCGATGCCACGCCGGGGGCCCCGATTTGGTAGGCGCCGGTCCACGGCCAGATCAGCGGCATGAACGGAGGTTGAACCAGTTCCAACCGGACCAGCTCCACACCCTCGACAAGGTCATCCGCCTCGGCGGTGAACGAGACGGTGGTCTCCGACTCGCCGGCGGGAAACGTCGCCACCTTCAGGAAGTCGGGGTGGGGCAGGTTGGCCCCGGGCGCCGCATCGGCATCCTGCGGAATCGGATGATTCCACTGATAGTCCACACCCGGCGTCGCGGTGCCGCCGACCGTGAGGTACACCGTCAGCGGGGGAAGGTCCACGGATCCTCCGGAGCGGTTCAGGACGAAGCTGCCATGGCGGCTCTTGAGGTCGCCGTGTTCAAAAGCGGGATTCTTGCCCGGCGCAATGGTCACCAGCGGCGGGATCCACTCGCCCCCGACACGGATGAGCCGTGAACGCTCCGTGACCACCAAGGTTCCATCGGGCAATGGGGCACGCACCGTGATGGGGTGGTCGCCCCGAGGCGCATCGGTCCAGATGAACTCGTGTCCGATGGGCGAACCCGGGGGCGGCGCCTGGATGAAGTTCACGACCGATTCACCGATCTTCCTGCCGTTGGCAAGGAACTCAACGTGCGGCACGTAGCCCTCACGCCAGGTGGCCACAATGCGAATGAGTATCGGCGACCCCAGTGGATGGTCCCGCCCCAATTCGGGCGCTTCAAAGACAAACTGCGGCTCGTCATCTTCGATAAGTGCGCGCGCGCGACCCCGCAGAGGATCCACCTGGTAGGACTCCACCGGTCCCATGGTCGGAGAAGGGTCGAGTGCCAGAACGACCGACTCGGGTCCTTCGCTCAAAAGGTCATCGAGGACGGCCAGCCGGACCTCAGCGTGCGATTGACCCGCGGGGATCATCACCGGCCCCCCGGGCACCTCAAAATCCCTCCCCGGCTCAGCGTCCCCTTCAAAGTGGAAGAACACCGGCAGATCACGTTCACCGTCGCCACTCCGACGAATGCTGAATCCGAGCTCCCGCGGCGCCCCGCCCGGAGTCAAAGGCCCCTCACGGACGGCTGTCGGCGGCGTAACGTCCACCCAGACCACCGGCACACGCGGATCTCCGAGCACCGAAATCCGGACCCCCGCCGATACCACCGCAATTCCTGCCCGGGAAACCGCCCGTGCCTGGAGGATGTGGGTGCCGGCCGGAGGATTCTCCCACGGATATTCGTGGGTGCGGGGCCGGCCTGGAATCTCGACGTCCCGGGTGAGGATCTGCGACACCCCAATTCGCCGGTCCCCGGCAAAGAACTCCACCGTGCGGATCTCCCCGTCCGGATCCACCGCCACCGCCTGCAGCAGCACGTCCTGTCCGGACTGAAAACGCGCACCGTCCCGGGGCTGAACCAGCCGGAGCGAGGCGGCGGCGGATCCGGGAATGTCTGGCAATCCCGATGCCTGACCCCAACCCAACCCGCAAAGGAGCGCGACCACTCCAAGCATCCCCGCCGTCCGCTCTCCTCTCATGGATGCGATAAGCTCGCCGCCTTCAGAATCCAAGGCAAGGACGGCGTCGGCCGATCGCGCCATGCCGGATGTGCACGGTACGTTGCCTTTGGGAGGCGCCCCGCCTAGGTTCGCGACTCAGGTATGGAATCCCTACTGGGTTGGATCTACGTCGCCGGGGCGGTGATTGTGCTCTTCGGAGCCAGCATCTTCGTCCACGAATACGGCCACTACTGGATGGCACGCCGCCGGGGAATGAAGATCGAAGGGTTCTCGCTCGGATTCGGACCGAAGATCTTTTCGTGGATGCAGGACGGCGTGGAGTGGTCCGTGCGGTGGATCCCCGCAGGCGGGTTCGTGAAGCTGCCGCAAATGATCACCTCGGAGGCCATTGAGGGCAAAGGAGCCTCCGAAGGCCCGCCGGCACCCCCGGTGTCCCGAATCCTCGTCGCCGCCGCCGGTCCGGCGATGAACATCGTATTCGCACTCCTGATCGCCACGCTCCTCTGGGGAATTGGCCTCCCGGTTCTGGTCAACCCCCCCATCATCGGGCGGGTGGATCCCGCGTCGGTGGAGGGGCAGCTCGGAGTCCGTGCCGGCGACCGGATCGTCGCCATCAACGGGCAGCCGGTCGGCTCCTGGCAGGACATCAATCTCGAAGTCATCACCGCCCTGACCAACGTGGTCAACGTGACCTTCCAGCGGGAGGGAAACTCCTTCACGGCCCCCCTCCCCACCCGGCGCTCGGAAACCCTCGGTTTGAAGTGGCTGGATCTGGAGCCTCAGGAACGCCCGATCATCGGGCTCCTCGAATCCGGGATGCCCGCGGAGGGTGCGGGGCTGCAGGCCGGGGACAAGTTCCTGTCCTTCGACAGCGTTCCGGTGCTGAATCAGGAGCACCTGACGGAACTGATCCGGAAGGCCGAGGGACGCTCCTGCGAGGTGGTGATCGAACGTGGCGGGGAAAAACTGCAGTTCCAAATCACCCCGATCTTTGATCCAAAGACGGACCGCGGCCGCATCGGCATCGGCTTTGCCGGAGGCCACTACGAGGTGCAACGACCGGGTCCGACTCCGTGGGCCCAGTTTTCCGAGGTGCTGCGGTTGATGGGCAAGACGTTCACCGCGCTGTTCCACTCCCGTGAAACGGGGGTGGGGGCCAAGGACATGAGCGGGCCGGTGGGCATCCTCGGAAAGCTCGCGGTGGACGTGAAGACCGACTTCCGCCTGGCGCTGAAGTTCATGGTCATGCTGAACATCAACCTCGCCCTGCTCAACCTGCTGCCGCTCCCGGTGCTCGATGGCGGCCACATCCTCATGGCCCTGTACGAGCTCGTGACCCGCCGCCGGGTCGGGGTCCGCTTCCAGGAATACGCCACGACGGCCTTCGCGGTGCTCCTGATCTCGTTCATGCTGTACGTGACCTTCTACGACGTGCGGCGCGCCTCCATCTTCGGGCAGTTGCTCCGCCAGAAGAGCTTTGTCGAGTCCCCCCGGGCCGTGGAACCCGTCCCTGAACCCGCCGCCGGAGTCCCCGCCGCCGACCGCTGAAGCGCCCCCCTCGACGCCGGCCGGGAGTTCCGCCAAGAATGGGGCCTGTGACCATGCGCTATTGCCCGTCTCCCTGGAGCCATTCCCGACGCCCCGCGCGCGAGGTCGTTGTCGGGGACCCGGCCCGCGGCGGCGTGATCATTGGCGGCAACCACCCGGTGGTGAAGCAGTCCATGCTGACTTGCGACACCATGGACACCGCCGCCTGCGTCCAGCAGACCCTCGACCTTGTCGCCGTGGGGTGTCAGATCGTCCGGATCACGGCCCCCACGGTCAAGGATGCCGCCAATCTGGAGCCCATCGTCCGCGAGCTGCGCGCCCGGGGTTGCCTCGTGCCGATGGTGGCCGACATCCACTTCAAGCCCGAGGCGGCCATGGAGGCGGTGAAGTGGGTGGAGAAGGTGCGGGTGAACCCGGGGAACTATGCCGACAAGAAGAAGTTCGCGGTGATCGAGTACTCCGACGCCGATTATGCCGCGGAACTGGAACGGATCGAGCGGGCCTTCACGCCGTTGGTTCTTGAGGCCAAACGCCTTGGGCGTGCGCTCCGCATCGGCACCAATCACGGATCCCTGAGCGACCGCATCATGAATCGGTATGGCGACTCCCCACTGGGCATGGTGGAAAGCGCCATGGAGTTTGCGCGGATCTGCCGAAGCCACGGGTTCCACAACTTCGTCTTCTCGATGAAGTCGTCGAACCCGAAGGTGATGATCGAGTGCTACCGCCTGCTGGCGGCGCGCCTGGAGGCGGAGGGTCCCGACTGGAACTACCCGCTTCACCTCGGGGTGACCGAGGCCGGCGAAGGCGAGGACGGCCGGATCAAATCCGCGATCGGCATCGGCTCCCTGCTCTGCGACGGCCTTGGCGACACCATCCGCGTCTCGCTCACCGAGGACAGTCCACGGGAGATCGCCGTGTGCAGCGACCTGATCGCCCAGATCCCGGACCTGGCCCACGTCGGCTCCGGACCGTTGCCGGCGGCAACCGACGAACTCCCGTTCGATCCGTTTCGTTACGAGCGCCGGTGCTCCGCGGAAGCCGACCTGGGTGAACTGCGGGCCGGCGGGGAACAGACGGTGCGGGTCGTGATGTCCCGGGCCGCCGTGGAACAGGTGGCCCCCAGGATCCCGGTCGGGGCGGATGTGCGCCCCGAGGCGGTGTTGGAGGATCTCAACCTGCTGGAACTGGACCCATCGGCACCGATCTCCATCGGCGCCATTCCGTGCGACACGCAGCTGGTCACCGTGGCCGATGGCGTGCCTCTCCCGCCGATCCGCGCCTTTCGTCTGCTCGCGCTCCAATTGCACCGGCTCGGACGACGCAATCCGATCCTGATCAAGGATTGCCTGAACACCCCGCCGCCCCGCCTCACCCCGGAGACCGCGCTGCTTCGTGCCTCGGTGAACCTGGGGTCCCTTCTCGCGGACGGCATCGGCGACGCGATCCTGATCCGGGGTGAGCCCGGCGCGGGGCAGTCCCTGCGGCTTGCCTACAACATTCTCCAGGCCGCGGGATGCCGCTCATTCAAGACCGACTACGTCGCGTGTCCCAGCTGCGGACGAACGCTGTTCAACCTCCAGACCGTCACCGCCCGGATCAAGGCCCGGACCGACCACCTCAAGGGGGTCAAAATCGCAATCATGGGATGCATCGTGAACGGTCCCGGGGAGATGGCGGATGCCGATTTTGGCTACGTCGGCGGCGCCCCAAACAAAATCAATCTCTACGTGGGCCGCAGGGCCGTGAAATTCAACATCCCCGAGGCCGAAGCCGTGGAACGTCTCGTGGACCTGATCAAGGAACACGGGAAATGGGTCGAGCCAAAGCCGCACGCCGAAGTTCCTGCGTGATGACAATCCATCCAGATTCAGGAATATGACGCGATTTCGATCCATCATTGATGCCAAAACATGATTTTTTAGTTGCCAGATTGATGAAACTGACGATGATTCGATCATGAGGATCACGATCGAAATCGAAAAAGCGGTTTTGGAGGACTTGGCTGCCATCACCGGGGAGAAAAAGATGAGTCCTGCGGTCAACAAGGCCGTGACCGAGTTCGTCAAGCGGCAGAAGGCCCGGCAGTTCGGTCGGTTGCTCCGGGAAGGGACATTCGACTACGAACTCACCAACGACCAGGTGGAGATGCGGGACTGAGCCTATGGTGCTCGTGGATTCGTCGGTATGGATCGAGGCGATCCGTCGTGCGGGGCGACTGGACGTCAAAGTCGCCCTGGAAGGGTTGCTCGAGGAGTACGAGGCCGCCTGGTGCGGACCGGTGAAGCTCGAAGTACTCGGAGGCGCCCGGTCTGAGGATCGCGCCCGGTTGGAGGGCTGGCTTTCCTGCATTCCCTACCGCACGATGACCGAAGCCGCCTGGAATCTGGCGAAGGAACGCTACTGGGCGCTGCGCGACGCTGGCCAGACGCTGCCGTGGAGCGACGTCCTGATCGGCAGCCTGGCACTGGCATGGAACTGCCGCGTGTACGCCGTGGACCGCCATTTCGAGGTCATGCGGGACCGGATTGGCCTGCGCCTCTACCAGCCCGGATATGGCGGGAGATTTGAACCGGAGCAGGGCAATTGACCCCAGAACCGTCGCCGTCCGCACCGCCCGACGTCCACAAACCAGCCACCGGTCACACGTCGCAAATCGTGACCCCCTGCTTCAGGGAAGCGAGCGGATCCGGACGCGCCGGGATAAACTCCTGGGCCACATGTCCCTGAAATCCGGTGTCCACAATCGCCCGCATCACCGCCGGATAGAAGATCTCCTGCGATTCATCAATTTCATGACGCCCCGGAACGCCTCCGGTGTGGTAGTGGGCGATGTAGGGATGGGACTTGCGGATCGTGGCAATCAAATCGCCCTCCATGATCTGCATGTGGTAGATGTCGTAGAGGAGCTTGAAGTGCTCGGACCCAACGGCCCGGCACAGGTCCACCCCCCAGGCGGTGTGGTCGCACTGGTAATCCGCGTGGTCCACGCGCGAGTTCAACAGCTCCATCACGAGGGTCACCTGATGCTTCTCGGCCACGGGAAGGAGGCGCTGGATGCCGGCGGCGCAGGTCTTGAGCCCCTCCTCGTCGGAGAGCCCCTGCCGGTTGCCCGAGAAGCAGATGATGTTCCGGCAGCCCAGCGCCGCGACCTTGGGGGCGGTGACCTCAAACCATTCGGCGATGGCATCGTGGTTCGCCGCCCGGTTCAGCCCGCGGGTGATCCCCCCGGGCACACCACTGACCATCGCGCAAGTCAGGCCATGCTTCTGAACCGTCGGAATGTCCTCCACCACCAGCAACTCGATGGATCCCAGCCCGTGCTCCCTCCCCCAGCGCGCCAGCTCGTCCAGCGGCACATTCGGATAGCACCATTTGCAGACGGAGTGGTGGATGCGGCCCTTGAGTCCGGTGGCCGCGTCGGCGGCTTCCAGACGACGGGCCAGTCCGGCGAGTGCGGTCGAGGCGGTGGCGGCAAGGGCGGTGCGGCGGGTGAGCTTCATGGGAAGGGAGGGGAGGATCAGAATCAGGCAATGAGATCGCGAATGACGTGGGACTCCTCCACGCCGGTCAACCGCTGGTCGAGTCCCTGATGCTTGTAGGTGAACCGTTCGTGCTGCATGCCCAGCAGATGCAGGATCGTGGCGTGGAAGTCCCGGACGTGCACCGGATTCTCGACGATGTTGTAGGAAAAGTCGTCCGTCTCGCCGTACACCATGCCCCCGCGGGCTCCTCCCCCGGCCATCCACAGGGTGAAGCAGCGCGGATGGTGGTCGCGTCCGTAGTTCTCCCTGGACAGGCCTCCCTGGGAATAGATGGTCCGGCCGAATTCCCCGCCCCAGATGATCAGGGTGTCGTCGAAAAGGCCCCTCGACTTCAGATCCTGGATCAGACCGTAGGTGGCCTGGTCCACGTCGCGACACTGCATGGGCAGGCGTCCGCCCACGTTGCTGTGGTGATCCCAGTTGTTCAGGTACACCTGCACAAACCGCGTCCCCCGTTCGAGGAGCCGGCGCGCCAGCAGGCAGGTGTAGGCGTAGGTTCCCGGCTTCCGGGCCTCTTCGCCGTAAAGCCGGTAGGTGGCCTCCGGTTCCTCCGAGACACGGGTCAGCTCGGGAACGCTGGACTGCATCCGGAACGCCATTTCAAATTGCTGGATTCGCGTCTGCGTTTCCGGATCGCCCAGTTCCCGGTGGGTGAGCTCGTTCAACCGGCGCAGACCGTCGAGTTGACGACGGCGCAGGTCCGAGGGCACTCCCGGAGGGTTGCTGATGAAGAGAATCGGATCGCCGGCACTGCGGAAGGAAACGCCGGCATGCTCACCCGGGAGAAATCCACTCGACCACAGCCGCGCGCTGATGGCCTGGATCTGCTCCTTGTTGGTCGGCTCCGCCACCAGCACCACGAAGCTGGGCAGATTCTCGTTCATGGAACCCAGCCCGTAGCTCACCCACGAGCCGATGCAAGGGCGTCCCGCATTCATGTTGCCCGTCTGCATGTGGCAGATGGCCGGCTCATGATTGATCGCCTCGGTATGCATGGACCGGATGAAGCACAGGTCGTCCACACATTTCGCCGTGTACGGAAGCAGCTCGGTGTTCATCCACATCCCGTTCGAACCCACCTGGCTGAACCGGTATTTGGACGGAGCAATCGGGAAGCGGGCCTGTCCCGAAGTCATCGTGGTCAGCCGCTGGCCCTGGCGGACCGAATCCGGAAGCTCCTTGTCGTACCACGCCGCCATCTTCGGCTTGTAGTCGAACAGATCCATCTGCGACGGACCGCCCACCATGTGCAAATAAATCACCCGTCGGGCCTTCGGGGCCACATGCGGGAGCAGGATCGGGGAACCCTCCCCGGCCATCCCGGTCCCAAGACGCCCCAGCAGGCTGCCAAGGGCCGCATACCCGACCACATTCCGCCCGCGGGCAAAGAACTGTCGCCGGGTTTCCAGCAACCGGACGTTCTCGAGGAGATTCATGGGAGACAGCTACCCGTTGGGACGCCGCTGCGAAAGGAGGAATTCGAGACCGCCGGTGACGTCCCCCGCCTCCCCGGAACCGGTGCACGGAAAAGGGCGGCCATCGGCGTGGATCACGCGAGCGTGGTCCCCTTGGTAACGACCCGTGGGACCGATGGCCGCCCAGAAAACGGCGGCCCGACGCCGGTCGGCGGCGGGCCCAACTCACTTCTCCCCGATATTACATAAGCAAACGCTGTGCCACGGAGCTCACGGGCAATCCGCCGCAACCCGCTTGCGGCGGACGGCGGACCGCCCGGAGGGTCACGGAAACACCCTCACGCCCAATGAGCGCGGAAGCCGTCCTTCGGTTACGAAGTATTCGGGAGACTTACTTTCGGGGTCAGGTGCCACCGAATCCGCAGGGTCCCGACGGTCAAAGCCAGCGGCGCAAACCCGCAGGAAACGGGACGGGCTCGAAGTCGAAGAGGCGGCAGGCGGGCTCAGGATCCCCGATGTTGTCCTCCTGAAGCATCAGGATCTGGTCCCGATTCAGCGGAGGAGCCTTTCCGAGAAGGCTCGGAAACACCCACTCCAGCATTCGCGCCTGGGCGTTTGCGAGACTCCACGGCAGATGGACCCGCACGCGCGAGCGCCCCATCGCCCGGAGAATCTCCGACAGGATCGCGTTCAGGGTCAGCGACTCACGCCCGCAGAGGTCCAGAGTTCGACCGACGCTCTCCTGAATCTCCAGCGCCCCGGCAACGCATCGGGCCACATCCTCCACGGCCACCGGCTGCAACCGGCAGGTGCCCGGGCCCACCACCGGCAGCACGGGCGAGCGGCGGATCATCCCCGCGAAGCGATTCACGAAACCATCCCCTGGACCGTAGATCAGGCCCGGTCGAAGGAGGGTCCAGGTCAGTCCGCTGCTCCGTACCGCCTCCTCTGCCGCCCACTTGGACCGATGATAGCGCGAGCGGGCCTCGGGTCGCGTGCCGAGCGCGCTCATGTGGACGAAGCGTCCGACGCCCCCCGCACGCGCCGCCTTGACGACGTTCCTTGTGCCGTCCACATGCACCCGCTCATACGTCTGGTCCCCCACTTCGCTGATGATCCCAACGAGGTGAACCACCGCCTCGCATCCGTTCAGGGCGCCTGGAAGGGAATCGGGTTTGAGCACGGATCCGGCGAGACCCTCGGCGCCGGGCGGGACCGAACGTGTCCCGCGCGAAAGGACCCGGACCGTGTGTCCACGTTCCTGCAACGCCCCCACAACCGCCCGGCCGACGAATCCCGTGCCACCGGTCACCAAAACGCGCATGAGCTCAAGCTACCGCACCCACCGGTTTCCTGCACGCGAACCGGTGCGAACGGGTGGAGCCCCGCGCATTCACAGGACCTCAAGTGTCCTCCCCCGTCAGGGTGCGGAGGAGTCCCGAACTCTGAAGACACCCCCATCGGCGGTGGCCGGCAGGCTCGCAGCCCCGGCGTTGACGGTTGCCAGGTCGTTCCATGCGCCCTCGCTCAGTGATACCTTGCCCTCGACCACAAATGGAGGTGTCCCCCCGGACCAGGAGAGGTTGATGGTATCCCCGGACACCGCCGCCAACAGCGCGCCAAGGGGCGGATTGTTCGGGGCGGTGGTGATGCGGACGTCATCGAGGGCCACGATCTCAGTCCACCAGGTGGTGCCCGCCCGCACCTCGACGATCAGGTCGGTCGAATCGGCGGGCAGCGGGTACGTGAAGTCCGAGAACTGGCGCGTCAACCGCCGAGAAAACCCGTCCAGTGCATCCGCCATCCATGGTTGAAGGGCGTTCTCCACGCCCTGAAACCGCGCGAGGGTGACCGCGCGCCCCGACTCCCCTTGCGGGTACGCAATGATTTCGAGAAAATCGCCGTCCTCGAAGTCCACCCCGGTTGCCGCAAGGGCCACGGTCAGCCGGAGGTTGGGTTGTCCGGCAACCGGGATTGGCCCCAGGCGCACGGACCGGTGGTTCTGTCCCTCCGGATACGCCCAGCGGTCCAGACCCGCGCCAGCGAGAAACCCCGCACCTTCGAATCCGGTGAAGGGCCCACCATCCAGGAGGCGTCCGGGCGGGTTGTCCGCAGGCCCGTTCAAGAGGACGATCAGAGGCACATCGAGGTCCACGCTTCCTCCGATGGGCAGGTACCCGGTCGCGGCGACGGGTCCGTCCAACCGGACCGGTGAGACCGCCCCCGGCGCACCCAGCAACTCCCAGAAGCCCGAACTCAGCGCGTTGTCCGGCACCGGCCCGGCCCGCCTGGCCACCGAAAGCTCAAGGCTCCCGGGACCCCCGGAGTTGAAGGAGCGCACCTCGAAGACGTACAGGCCGGCTTCGGGGAAGGTCACATCCGCGTAGGCCACCTGGTGGCCGTGCGGGCCGGGATTCTCGAGCACGGTATCGGCCAACGTCAGCCCGTCGCGGTTCAGGTCAATTTGCAGGCGCGCCCCCTTTTCGGATCCCAAGGCAAAGCGGTAGGTGCCCGGAGCGGATACGGCAAGGCGCCCGATGGCCCGCAGTCCCCAGACCCCGAGATAACCACCGGGGATGTCTTCGTCCACCGACCATTGGCCGTCGCGGCCGTCCCAAAAATCAAGTGCCGTCACGGAGCCCTCCGAAATTTCATGGGGCCTGGTCCCTTCAATCATGGCATCCACGTCGGCGAGGCTGGCAACGGTTGCCGGAACGGTCCGGGACACCGTGGCCAGCGGGATGGCACCCTCCGGGAGAAACGGGCCGGTGAGCTCGAAGGGTTGGTCCCCGGTCAAACCCGTGAACCGGCCGGTGCGCCCCCCGGCGGCCGGATGTCCGGGTGTCGCGATGGCGACCGGCCCCGGCTCGAAGATCCGCGCCTCCCCGACGCTGCCCACGAGCAGGTCATCGTAGTCGGGTGCGCTGATGACAATCACCGGCTTCGGCACCAGCACGAACCGGCTCGGCTGGCCCGCGCCCGGCCCATGGATGAACAGGTCGGCCTCGATCGCCAGTTCGTCCGGACTGGCCACCGGATCGTCGTCCAGAACCGTGTGGCCCGCGGCTGCAAGCCGCGCGGCCAGCGCCTGGCAGGCGGCCGCGTTGGGGTGGATCACGACCACCGCGTTGGGGCGGCCGTCCAGGAGCCAGTCCACTGCCGCGTTCCAAAGCGACCAGAACTCCTCCGTCGCGGCGGCGGCATCCACACCCCGCCACGTCATCATCATCCGGCGCGCCGGAATCGCGGGTATCCCGACGGCGGACACCTCAAAATTGTGGGCCCAGAACACGGGCCCCTTCTGATCAGGCTCATTCAACTCCGACTGGATCCGCGCCACCTCGAACACGTCCCTTCCGCTGAGTGTGTACCGCCTGGGCGTGCCCGCCTCGCCGTCATCGTTGAACCCCTCCCGATACAGAAGGGTCTGGCCCGCAACCGGCGCCGCCAGCGCCAGACCGAGGAGGAGGCTGGGAAATGCGAATCGAAACCGGGGCAGCGTACGATGTTCCATGGGATCTCTTTGCCGCCTCGTCATCGGGGTCAACCGACGGATGCTCAAGGCGACTGAAGACCCTAGCAATGCCTCACGGCCACTTCAATGACGCCGAACAGGAGTCCGCCAGGTCTTGGACTGCGCCAGCCCCCTGGCGCTTTGCCACCGCGGCTTCCTTCCGCGTCGGGGGCGCATCCTTCTCCTCCCGCGTTCGTTGAACCCTGGGGGAAAGCGGTAGAGGGCTACCGCACTCCACGACGCTTCGCGACCCCCACAAGCCATCGACACGCCGCCAGGTCTTGGACTGCGCCAGCCCCCTGGCGCTTTGCCACCGCGGATGGTCGTGACCTATGGCATGGCTTGCTCCTCCTCGAATTGGTGGAGTTGGCGATGGAAATCAACCGTCTGCTCCTCGGGTAGTGCCATCAGCCAGTCCAGCAACCGGTAAAGTTCTAAAATGTCCCGCTTTCCGTAGCCCCGCTCGTAAAGCCGCCAGGTCAATTCCCATCGCTCTCCAAGCCGCCGTGCCGGATCACCCGCCGTCCGCTGGGTCGCCAGGTGCGCCGCGATCATCACGGCGGCGGGATTTGTTACGGCGGCGGCGTCCAGTTCGGCCGCCCCGAAATCCAGCAGCTTGCAGCACGGGTAATCGAACGTCAGCGAACATCCCCACAGGTCCTCCCGATAAACCCCGGGCCACCAACCGGGCTCGGTATCCCCCAGCACGGCCAGGCTGGCGACCCGGCATCCGTAGCGATCCGCAATCCGGTGGTGGTAGCGATCCATCCGCCGCAGGAGGAAGGCATGGCTCCGGCAAGGCTTGAGGGGGTGTTGGGGTGCGGTCCGCTCAGTGCCTCCGGGAAAGGACGTCGCGCTCGTACCGTTGAACCACGGCGAGCCAGCCACCGCCCGCTGGGACACCGGAGCGTTCGCAGTAGTGGTCCCAGATCGCGCCCACGGGAAGGGCGCGGGCCTCCTCCTGATGCACCAGCCGCGCCGTAAAATCACCCGCCTGCTCCGCCTCACGGATTGCGGGTGGCTCCAGGAGCGCAGCCAGCAGGCATCGCAACAGCGCCCGGGCGCCAATCACCCAGGCCGCGATCCGGTTGATGCTCGCATCGAAATAGTCGAGTCCGAACCGGATCCGGTCCACGCCACCCATCACGGCCTCACGCGCCACAAGCGCCAGCTCGTCGGTTCCCGTGGCGACGTGGTCGCTGTCCCAGCGCACCCCGCGGCTGACGTGCAGCAGCAGTTCAGGGAAGAAGGGGCGCAGCGCCGAGAGCTTGTCGGCGACCGATTCCGTGGGATGAAAATGGCCCAGGTCCAGACACAGGAGCTTCCGGCGCGTCAGCGCATAGCCCAGAAGCAGCTCATGCGAGCCCACGGTGCAGCTTTCGGCGCCTATGCCGAAGAGCTTAGGTTCCACCGAATCGCGGTGATGACGCGCCGGCAGCGGACGCCGGAAGACGGCGTCCAGGGATTCCACCAGACGTTCCCTCGGTGCGACGCGGTCCGCCGGCGTGTCCTTGAAGCCGTCGGGAATCCACAGGTTCGTCACGCAAACACCACCAAGCGTCTGCCCCATCCCCGCCCCAATGGCGCGGGCGCGGCGGCAATGTTCGATCCAGAAGTCCCGGATCCCGGCATCCGGATGCGACAACGTCAGGCCGCCCGAGGCCTTGGGATGGGCAAAGCAGGTGGGGTTGAAGTCCATGCCGAGGGTGCGGACGCGCGCCCAATCCATCCATCCTGCATAATGCCGCGCTTCAATGGCGTCGCGGTCCACCCGGCCGCCCCCGAATTCACCGTAGGAGGCGTGCAGGCTGATCCGGTGCCGGCCCGGGATCAGGGCGAGTGCCTGATCGAGGTCCGCGCGCAACTGATCCACGGTGCGGGCACGACCCGGATACGCACCGGTGACGGCGAGGCCCCCATCCAGAGTTCCGGCACCGGGTTCAAATCCCCGAACATCATCCCCCTGCCAGCAATGCAGCGACACCGGGATCCGTCCCAGGGCCGTCATGGCGCACTCCACGGACACACCGTGGCCCGCGTAGCGGTCACGGGCGATTTGAAACGACCGGGCGATGCCACGCGAGGAGGAGGGCCGGGACATGTGGGGCCATTCTTCCCGGCCCGGACTCCCCGGGCAATGCCGCGGGCCAGGCTTCCAGTCGCACAATCCGACAACAGAGGGACAGGTCAATGGTGGGCCCGGAGTCTCGTACCCACCACGGGAGTGGGCGTTGGAGCCCCACGATCCGGTGATATCGGTGGGGCAAGGCTCCTGCCGCGCCGTCCGCGTATGCAGTCCCCACGGGCCAGGCACCAGGTTGCCCGTACGGCTCGCCGGGAGTCTCACCCCACCGGAGGTAAATCGGTGGGGCGAGGGTCCTCACGAGCCGTTCGCGCAACCACGACCCCAACGCGTGGCAACTCCACCTACCCACGGCTCGCCGGGAGTCTCGCCCCACCGGGGGTAAATCGGTGGGGGTACGAGGGTCCTCACGAGCCGTTCGCGCAACCACGACCCCAACGCGTGGCAACTCCACCTACCCGCGGCTCGCCGGGAGTTGCCCCACCAGCTCACCCATCGCCCCCCCGGAACCTCACCATGGAGGGACAGGTCAGTGGTGGGTCGCCAGGCTGGCATCTTGGGGCTTTGCCAGGCGTGAGTCCGTCCGTAGCGTCGCGGACAACTCCCCCGCAGTGAACTGTACCGCGCACCGCCCGGTCCCCGCCCGCGCCCTGTCCCTGCCGCTGCGGCTGCACCGCGCCTTGGGCGCCGGATGGCTCTGCGCTCTGCTCGCCGCCTGGCCACGGGTCGGGGCGGAAGCGCCCTCAAACGGGACTTCCCGACCGGGAGTTCACCTCAGTCCCGTCTTCCCCGTCGCGGGACCACGCCCGGGCCCCGGCTTCACCCTGCTGCCACCGGATCGAACCGGCGTCCAGTTCACCAACCGCCTGTCCGACGCCACCGTTGCCCAGAACCGCCTGCTGGAGCTGGGATCGGGCGTGGCGCTGGGGGACGTGGACGGCGACGGCCGGGTGGATGTCTATTTCTGCTCTCTGGAGGGCGACAACGTCCTGTACCGGAACCTCGGCGACTGGCGGTTCGAGGACATCACCGAAGCGGCCGGCGTCGCATGTCCCCGCCAGTTTTCCACCGGCTGCGTGCTGGTGGACCTTGACGGCGACGGCGATCTGGATCTGCTGGTCAACAGCCTCGGAGGTGGCACCCGCGCGTTCTACAACGACGGACACGCCCGCTTCACCGAGGCTCCGGACCCAGGCCTGATGCGAGACTCAGGGGCCACCTCCATGGCCCTTGCCGATGTGGACGGCGATGGCGATCTGGACCTCTACGTCGCCCATTACCGCACGGATACCTTCCATGACCCGCCCATGGGTGTCAGGATCGAATCCCGTGTTCTGGCCGACGGCGGCACGGTGATCGAACCGCGCGACCGGTTCGCCGGCGTGCCCACGCTTTCGGGCGGCGTGTCGGTGCTGGAGCGCGGCGAGGCGGACGCACTCTACATCAGCCGGGGCGGGACCCATTTCGTCGTGGCCCCGTGGAACGTCGGGGTGTTTCTCGACGAATCGGGTGAAGCCCTTCAGGAACCACCGCGCGACTGGGGCCTGGCCGTGATGTTCCGCGACCTCAACGGCGATCACCTCCCCGACCTCTACGTCTGCAATGACTTCGTTTACTGGCCGGACCGCCTCTGGCTGAACCAGGGCGGCCGCCGCTTCCAGGCCGCCGGCCGCACGGCGCTGCGCACCATCAGCCTGTCCTCGATGTCCATGGACGCCGCCGACATCAATCGCGACGGCCACGACGATTTCTTTGTCGGCGAAATGCTCAGTCCCTCCCGTGAAGACCGCGCGCGGCAGCGTCCGGACACCCTCGATTCCGTCGTTCGCTGGCCCGTGGACCACCCGGAGTTCCGTCCGGAGGCGCCCCGGAACACACTGCAGCTCTCACGGGGCGACGGCACGTGGGCGGAAATCGCCCAGTGGGCAGGGCTGGCCGCCACGGATTGGACCTGGTCCGTGGCCTTCCTCGACGTGGACTTGGACGGCTGGGAGGACCTCCTGATGACCACGGGCAACAACCACGACGTGCAGGATGCCGACGTCCAGGAGGGGATCATCCGGTCCGGGAGCTGGCGGTCCCCGGAGCGCCGGCTCCAAGGCCTGTCCGGCATGCCGCGGCGTCCGGCGCCCTCGCTGGCCTTCCGAAACCGGCGCGACCTGACGTTTGAGGACCGGAGCCGCGACTGGGGATTCGATCAGCGCGGGATCGCCCACGGCATGGCGTTTGGCGATCTCGACAACGACGGCGACCTCGACGTGGTCATCAACACGCTCCACGCGCCCGCCCGCCTGCTGCGCAATGACACGACCGCGCCCCGCCTGGCCGTCCGCCTTCGCGGCGCCCGAGCCAACACCGCGGGCATCGGCGGACGG
Organism: Verrucomicrobiia bacterium; assembly: GCA_019634635.1. Classification (NCBI taxonomy): domain Bacteria; kingdom Pseudomonadati; phylum Verrucomicrobiota; class Verrucomicrobiia; species Verrucomicrobiia bacterium. The sequence goes on along the minus strand of JAHCBB010000024.1, from coordinate 11,717 downwards.
ATCCGCGTCACTGGAGGCCCCGTGACCCAGACCCAGGCGATGATCGCCGGCGGACGCTATCTGTCGGGCGACGAAGCGCTCCGGGTGTTCGCCGCCGGTGACGCGCCGGCCCTGGAGATCGAGGTCACCTGGCGCAGCGGACGTCGCAGCGTGGTGCCGGCGGTGCCTGCCAACCACGTGGTGACCATCGAGGAGGTGGACACCCTCGAACCCGCCGCGGCACCAGCCCCCCCGCCCCCGCTGTTCGGTGAGTTTCCCGTCCACGGCGCCACGAACGACGCGGTCCGCCCCTCCGGAGAATTCGACCGCCAACCGTTGCTCCACCGCCGTCTCAGCAACGAGAGCCCCGGAATCAGCTGGGGGGATGCCGATGGAGATGGCGCGCCCGACCTGATCGTGGCCGGGGCCGGAGGCGGTGGGTGGATGCAATTCCGCAACGAAGGCGCCGCCGGATTCCGCGCAAAACCCGGACCGGATGCGGGCCACGACCTCACCAGCGTGCTGATCCTTCCCCGGCCCCGGGGAACGCCACAACTCGTGGCCGGGATCTCCTCGTGGGAGCAGGCCCTGTCCAATACGCCCCCCTTCGCCATCCTGGGTGCGACCACCCCAACGACGCCCGCCACGCCATCCGAGGGCACGAGCACCGGTCCGCTCGCGTTGGCGGATGTGGACCGCGACGGTCACCTCGATCTTCTGGTGGGCGGGCGGGTTCGGGCCGGCCGCTATCCGGAGCCGGGCCGCACCCGGATATTTCGCGGGAAGGACGGGGAATGGACCGATCCCGCGGTGATTTCCGACGGCCTCCGCGTGAATGGCGCGGTATTCACGGACGTGGATGGCGACGGCGACCCGGATCTCATCCTGGCCTGCGAATGGGACAGCCTCCGGTGTTTCCGGAACGACGGCGGGACCTGGGTGGACGCCACCGCCGCGTCGGGGCTGGACCGATGGCGCGGTCTCTGGAACGGCGTGACGACGGGGGATTTCGACGGGGATGGCCGCCTGGATCTGGTGGCATCCAACTGGGGACGCAACTGGCGCCTCGACCAGACGCCTGCCGGCCCGGAGTTCCGTCCGGCCCCGGTGGAACTGGTCTTCGGAGAGTTCGGCGAGCCGGGAGTGGTCCATCCCCTGTTGGTTTCGACCGATCCACTCACGGGACGACGCAGCCCGTGGCGCTCGCGGAGGGCCCTCCTCGGGGCGATGCCCGCGCTGGCGGACCGGGCACCCACGTTTCGGGACTTTGGGCGCCTCGACATTGAACAACTCCTCGGACCGTCAGCGGCCCAGGGGCAGACCCTCCACGCGGACACCTTCGATTCGATGGTGTTTCTCAACCGGGGCGGACGCTTCGAGGGACATCCGCTCCCCATGGAGGCGCAATGGACGCCGGCCTTCGGAGTCTCGGTGGCCGACTTCGATGGCGACGGGAATGAGGATCTTTTTCTCGCCCAAAACTTCTTCGGCGTGGATCCCGAGACGTCCCGCCAGGATGCCGGAGTTGGACTGCTCCTGCTCGGTGATGGCCGCGGGGGCTTTCGGGCACTGGGGCCCCTGGAATCAGGCATCCGAATGTCCGGCGAACAACGCGGGAGCGCCGTCGCAGACGCCGATGGGGATGGGCGACCGGATCTCGCCGTGGGGCAGCACTCCGGGCCGCCCCGCATTTTCCGAAACGTCCGGGGCGTCCCCGGGGTGCGGGTGACCGTGGAAGGTCCACCCGAAAATCCCACTGCAGTGGGCGCAGTGCTGCGGCTCCGAATGGGGGATCGCCGCGGACCCGCACGTGAGATTCATGCCGGCGCCGGTTTCCGCTCCCAGGACGATGCCACCGTGGTCCTCGCCACGCCGGAGACACCGACCGGATTGGAGGTCCGCTGGCCGGGCGGCCGGGTTCAGGAGTTCACGTGGCCCGCGGGGTGCCGGTCCGCCGTCGTCCGCACCGAGGGCATTCGCGCCCGATGATGCCCGACGCCTGCGCCGGGTTCAGTTCCCCGGCGGCTTGGGGGGCGTCAGTCGGTCCACCTCCGCCTTGAGGAACGGGATGTCGTCCTTTCGGTCGAGATCCCTCGCATATCCCAGTTGTTGTCTCCGGACGGCCAGCAGGTCGGGATGCCCGGGAAATTCCTTCACAAACGCCTGCAACGTCGCATACGCGTCGGCCGATTGGTCGAGGATGCGCTGCCAGTCTGCGATCTCCAGGTAGAGGCGCGCCCGTTCGGCAGGAGTGCCGCCGGCATCGAGCGCCCGGCGCCCCCAGGTGACGGACTGCCGGAGTCGCGAACGGTCCGCGTACAGCCGGGCCACCTTGGAGGCCAGCACCACATTGGTCGCGGCGTTCGAAAGCGTCTCCAGGTCCCCGAGGGCACGCCCCACGTCGCCGCCGTTCTGCAGGAAGAAATTCACCCGGTGCAGGATGGACCACGACAGCAGGGGACTTCCGGTGCGCTCCAGCTCCTGCGAGCGGGCGTACAGATCGGGCGAAAACGGCCGGTAAAGGGGATCCCCGATGAGCACGGTCTGCCACGAGAGCACCGGCTGCCCGACCAGCCCGGCCTCCGCGAAGTTCATGCCCAGCGCCAGGCGGGACAGAAACGCGCCGAAGTTGGGTGTCATCTGCAGGTAGGGCTCGTCCACACAACCCAGGGTCACCGTGGCCCCCTTGGCCACCAGCGGACCCACCCAGTTCTGGCTGGGACTTCTCGGGTCGAACGCAGAGTAGGAATGGATGTGATAGGCGATGGCCCCCGTCCGAAAATCCACCGTCGGGAGCGTGAAGGGTCCGGACACGTTTGCATCGTACCAGCCGGCGTAGATGCCGATGTCGGACATCGGGAAACCGACCGGGAAGGTCGCCTCATTCCGGTCCACCTCCGTTTCAAATCCCAGGAGGCGGCAGGTGGCCTCCGCGCTGGCCAGCCATTCGTCACCCAGCTTGTACGAACCGTCCTTCAATCCGCGCAGATCCAGGTAGGCACGCCCCCACAACCCGTCCCGATCGGCTTCCATCGCCTGGGTCACCAGCCCCATCGCCAGCTCCGGCGTCGGCCCATCCAAACGCGACACCAGGAACAATCCGGCCTCCGGACGGATCGCCGCCGCGTTGGTGGAGGCGTAGTGCGGATTCTGGATCGGTCCGGCCAGGGTGAGGGCGACCGGCGCGGGCAGCAGCATCAGGTCGGCATCCACCGCGGCTCCGTTGTTCTTGAGGGTGTCCGGCAGGCTCGCCGCCCCCTCCTCCACCAGCTGGGGATCATGAAGGATCCGGTACGGCATGCCGTACACGGTCACCAGGTACCGGATCTTCGTGCCGGTCATGCGCGACGGCTGCCCGCTGTCGAACTGGGCCAGCCCGCGTTCCGCCAGAATCCGCCGCAAGGGTGCCACGATTTCGGCGTCAAACGCCTGTCGGCTGATCAGGGTGTCCGATCCGCACTCCAGTCCGATGACCTGCGCCTCGGGGACCCCCCGCTGCCGGGCATAGAACTCCGCCACGTCCCGGGAGCGCGGTGCATTGGCGTTGAACAGGACCGCCACCTTGCCGGCTTCATTGCCGCCCACGGGTGGCGCGGCGGCGAACGCGATGCCGAGGGCCAGGACCGCAATCCATCCCCGCCCGGCCGTCCATCGGCGCCCTTCCGTCCCCGCAGTCCCCGGGCGGCCCCCGACCGCCGCCTCATTGCAATCCAAGTCGCTCGACCACATGACGGCGAATGATGGCATACGTTTCGTCCGGAGTCTGCCCGGTGTTGTTGATTCGAAGGGCATCCAGGGCGGGCACCAGCGCCCCCTTCCGGCGCGTGCTGTCCATGTGGTCCCGCCGGGCGGCGCTGGTGCTGCCCCCGCGTCCCTCGATGCGCCGCTGCCGCTCCGACTCATCGGCTTCCAGGAAGATCTTCACCGGCGCCAGCGGAAACACGACGGTGCCGATGTCGCGCCCTTCCATGACCAGCGGCCCGAAGGCCACGCAGTCCCGTTGCCGGGCCACCATCCAGTCGCGCACCCGGCTGATCTGGGCCAGCACCGGCACGGCATGCTCGACGGCGTCGCCCCGGATCTCCTTCTCAGGGAAATACCCCTCGACATGGATCCACGCCTGCCCGGCGACCACCCGGGTTTCCGCCTTCCAACGGCGCATCAGCTGCACCACGGCGGCGTCGTCCGCGGGCGACATGGGCGCCTCCACCCGCAGCCCCTTGCGCAACGCCCACCACGCGAGCGTGCGGTACATCGCCCCGGTATCCACATAGACGAAGCCCAGGTCCGTCGCGAGACGACGGGAGAGGGTGCCCTTGCCCGAGGCGCTCGGGCCGTCCACGGCGACGACGCGCGGCAGCGAAAGGGTCCGCGCCGCACCCTCCTGGGTGGAGGCCTGAGCCATCAGCGGGGAAGCAATTCGGCGGCCCCGGGCCGCGAGCCGGTGACGACGTCCCGGAGGCCCGCGCCCAACCCGGAGGGCGCCGGTCCGGCCAGTTTCTGGAAGAAATTCGGGAAGGTCTTGCGCACGCAGGACGGATCCTGAATTCGGATCCCGGGCACCTTCAAGCCCAGGGTCGCAAAACTCATCGCGATGCGGTGGTCGTTCCACGTCGGAATCTCGGCCCCATGCAGCGGCCCCGGAGTGAAGGTCAGCGTGTCGCCGGACTCCACCACCCGGGCGCCGCAACGCTCCAGTCCGGTGCGCATGGCCATCACCCGTTCGCATTCCTGCACGCGCAGCCGCCCCAGATCGGTGAACCGCACCGGATGCCCCGCCCCGGGCGCCAGGATCATCGCGGTGAGAATGCTGTCGCCGAGATCCCGGTCGCGGGAGACCTCGCCGGGCAGTTCGAGAAAACGCGGGAAGGCCGCATCCACCTGCCATCCGCTCTCCGGCCAGGACCGGATGGTCACCCGCCGTCCCAGCAACGCGCCCGCCGCCCAGAAGTAGCTCGCGCTCGACGCGTCAGGTTCGATCCGGAACGCGCCGCCGGCCCCGGGAAAGACCGAGATCAACCGCCGCGTCATGTCCACATAGGGGAGTTCCTCGGGATGGGCGCCCGTCACCGTCACCTCCCAACCGGCCACCGCCCCGGCCAGCAGCAGCGCGGACGCAAACTGCGAGCTGTCCCCGACCGCGATTTCGACAGGGCCCGGACGCGGCCCGGCCCCGTGAATGACAGCGGGCAGGCAGTCGCCGGGGGCGTCCACCCGGTAGCCCAGCCGGCGCAGGGCCTGCAGGAGCGCCGCCTGCGGACGCTCCTGCATGCGGGGTACGCCCTGGAGGCGGTACACGCCCCGCCCGAGACAGACCAGCGCCGCCAGGAAACGCGCCGCGGTTCCGGCATTGCCCACCTGCAGTTCGAGGGGGGATTCCGGCGTCCCCCCGTTGGGAATCGTCCCGCCAAGGCCGCAGACCCGGAGCGTCCGATTGGCCGTCTCCCCGGGCTCAGCACTCACCGCGATTTCAAATCCGAGCCGGCGCAGGGCCTCCACCATGACCTCGGTGTCTTCGCTCCACAGGGCTCCGGTGAGGGTCACGGGGCCGCTGGCCAGCGCGGCCAGCACCAGGGCGCGGTTGGTGAGGCTCTTCGATCCCGGGATGGTCACCAGGACCGGCGAGCGATCCTCCGGGGGCAGGATTTCAATGAGATCGGGGAGCGGCACGATGGGATTCGCTTGATGCGCCTTCCGCTTCAGCGCCGGACTCCAGCCACGCCTCCCGGCGACGTCGGGCATTCGCAAAGAACTCCTCGATTGCAGCACCATCGCAATCCTCCAGCGCACGCTGGAATTCCTGCAGATCCGCCACCAGCACGCCCAGCGAGCGCCCCACATGCCCGCGATTGGCCAGGACGATGTCCCGCCAGAGTTCGGGCGAGCCGCTGGCGATCCGGGTGGTGTCACGGAACCCGTTCGCGCACAGCAATCCCTGGGTTCGGGCATGGGACGGGCTCAGCACGTAGTTGGCGAGCCCGGCTGCCACCACATGCGGCAGGTGGCTCGATCGGCTCACCAGTTCATCATGCTGCTCGGGCGACAGGGTCAGGAGACCCGCCCCAACCGAGGTCCACAGCGACGCCACCTGCTCCCGGGCGGGCCCATGCGTCCGCTCCGTCGGGGTCATCGCGCACACGGCCCCCTCAAACAGGTCGGCGCGCGCCGCCTCGTAACCGGTCCGCTCCGAACCCGCCATCGGGTGGCTGCCGACAAACCAGGCTCCTGCGGCCTCCAGGATCGGTTCCAGCGCCGAGACCACCGGGCCCTTCACGCTCCCCACGTCGGTCACCACGGTGCCCCGTTCGAGATGGGGCACCAGCAGTCGTGCGAGGGGGGCCATCTGGCCGATCGGCGTGCACAGCACCACAAGGCCGGCACCGGAGACCGCGGCGCCCAGGTGGGCGGTGGCGGCATCCACCACGCCGGCCGCCCGGAGGTCCGGGACGACCTCCGGACGCCGCACATACCCATGCACCTCGGAAGCAAGTCCACGGGCCTTGAGGGCCAGCCCGAGGGAACCCCCGAGCAGGCCGACCCCGACCAGTGTCACCTTGCCGAATGGCACCCCCGCATTAAGCGCGACCCGCGCAACCCCCCAAAGAAAATTTCGAGCCCCCTCCGGATCCGATCGCTCCCGCCCTGCTCCAAACCCCGGTCTCAAGCGCCGGCCAACTCCCGGACCCGCTCAAGGATCACGTCCGGCAGATGGGGCTCCAGTCCGATGCCCGAGGCGTACCACACCCATCCTCCCTCGATGGCCGTCGGATTGATCCAGGTGGGCAACCCATCGCGCAACCGGGCGCGCACCGCCGCCTCCGGCGCCCCGAGCATCATCGGGATGTCCTCAAAGCTGTGCAGTCCGTCACTGATGAAGAACGGCACCATCACGCGGTACGGTGTGGTCGCCAGCCGGTGGCAGGCCTCGATCCGGGGTTCCTCCTCCATGAACACCCCCTCCACCCGGGCGAAGATGCCGCGTGCGCGGATCCGCTCCACCTGGGCCTCGATCGCGCGCCGGGAGTTCTCGTTGTTGCCCGTGCCATGGCCGGCGATGAAGAGGCACACATCCGAGGCCTCCGGCACCTGGCCCCCGGGCAGGGGATGTCGCGCCAACACCTCGCGTGCCCGTGCGAGGATCACCCGGGTCATGCTGGCATGTGTTCCCACCGGACCGCAGTAATGGATGCGGACGCCCCCGCGCTCCTGGATGCGGTCCCAGGCGGTTGCCGTTGAGTCCGGGGCGCGCAGCCCGAGTTCCCGCGGAATCACCTCCTCGGTGAAGTAGCCCTCGCTGATGAACAGCGGAACGACGAACGCTCTGGGGGTGAACACCTGGCGCAGGCAACCGGCGAACGTGGGGTGCTCCTTCCAGTAGCCCGTGACGACCCGTGCGAAGACGCCGCGCGCCCTCAGTGCGTCGGCCTGGACGCGGGTGGGGCGGGAGGAGTCGGCGTTGAGCGTTGAGCCATGGCCCACCAGCACCAGTGTCGCGTCAGTGAAATCGTCGGTCACCACCGGTGACCTTGCCCCCGCCGCCCCGGGTCGCAAGCCGATGCCGTCTTGAGACCCGCTGAGGCAAATCGGCGAGGCAAATCGGTGAGGTAAATCGGTCGGGCAAGGCTCCTGCCGCGCCGTCCGCGTATGCACTCCCCGCGAGTCAGGCACCAAGTTGCCCGCACGGCTCGCCGGAAGTCTCACCCCACCGGAGGTAAATCGGTGGGGCAACACCTGAGGGTAGCCGCGCAAGAGGGTTGATCGGTGGGGCGAGGGTCCTCACGAGCCGTTCGCGCAACCACAACCCCAACGCGTGGCAACTCCACCCACCCACGGCTCGCCGGGAGTCTCGTATTGGTGAGCCGAAGTTGTTCACCGGGGCGGGCGGAGCGGAGCGAGAGCTCCGCCCGCCCGGGTGAACAACTTCGTAGGGGGGCGTGGGTCCGACTTGGGCAATCGCTCCTTTCCTCGCAGGGTGAAGATCGGCTCCGGGAACGTATGGGATCCTCACACGTTTCGACGAGCATGGGGCAACGCACACGCCCGGGGCCGGTCTTCACGATGCGGATACGCATGCTCAGGTGCCGCCTCCACGGCTCTCAATACGACCTGCGCCCCGCTCGTTCAATCCATAGTACTGCTCACATGTCTGACTCCGCTTCACTCCTCCAAGAACCCATCGCCGCCTTCATCGGTTGGGATTGGGGCCACCGCGCTCACGCCCTGGCACTCCAACCCGCGGACTCCTCCTCCATCGAAACGGTGGATCTGGCTCACAGCCCCGAATCGGTTCATGCTTGGCTGGACGGCTTGGAACAACGCTTCCAAGGCCGCACCGTCGCCATCGCCCTCGAAGGCGCCAAAGGTCCCATCTTCACCCTCCTCGGTGAGCGGCCTTGGATCCACATCCACTGCGTTCACCCCGCCACCACCGCCCGCTTCCGCGCCGCCTTCACTCCCTCCGGCGCCAAGGACGACCGCCCCGACGCCCTCCTGCTGCTCGATTTGCTCCGTCACCACCGCCACAAATTCCACCTCCGCCACCGCCCCGGTGCCCCCACCCAGCGCCTCGACCTGCTCTGCCGCCTGCGCCGCGACATCGTGGATCGGCGCACTCAGCTCACCAACCAAATCCACGCCTTGCTCCAGAAATACTTTCCCCAGGCTGTGGACTTCACCGGCGAGCACCTCTACACCCCCATGGCTCTGGCCTTTCTCCAACGCTGGCCCAGTCTGGTACACCTCAAGGCCAGCAAGCCCACCACCTTGCGAAGCTTCTTCTTCCAGCACAACGTCCGCAGCCCCCAGTGCGTCGAGCAACGTCTCCAACACCTGGCCCAAGCCCGGCCCCTGACTTCGGATCAGGACTTGGTCGATATTTGCGTGCTGGAACTGCGCCTGCTCCTTCACCAATTGGCCGGCCTCCAAAAGCATCTGGAGGGCGTGGAAAAAGCCATTCAGCAGGCCTTTGGGGAGCATCCGATCGTCGGCGACGCCGGACCGGCGGTGGTTATCGTTCGCGGTCTCGCTGGTGGTGAAGAACCAGTGGGTGATGGAGTCGGTGACGACGCGGTTGATTTCCTCGGGCATGGTCCAGTCTCCGGAACGGATGCCCCCTCCAACGTGCGCGACCGGAATTCCGGCTTTGCGGGCAACAATCGCGCAGGCCGAGGTCGAGGTGACATTCCCGACCACCAGGCAGAGGTACGAAAGCTCGCGCGCGATCAACGCCTCGTGGCGCCTCATGATGGCACCCGTCTGCTCCGCCTGGGTGCCCGAGCCGGCCTCCAGGTTGACGTGGCTCTCCGGAATGCCGAGTTGCTCGAAGAAGGCGCCGCACATGGCACGGTCGTAGTGCTGCCCGGTGTGGACGAGGCGGTAGCGGAGTGCCAACGGGATCTGCGGTGCGCCTTCTCCCACGGTCCGGGGATCTCCGTGACGACGGTGGAGCGCATGAATGATCGGCGCGATCCTCATGAAATTCGGTCGGGCACCGGCGATCAGGTCGAGGAGGGGCAAGGCAGGCGGGAGGCTGCAGGCGGGAGGCAGGAGGGAGCTACGCGCGGAGCGCCGTGGAGTGCGGCGGCCCTCCGCCGCTTTCGGAGCGGGCCGACGCGTGACCGCGAGGCGGCGGGTCCAGCGGTGCCAGCGGTGGGCAGGGAAGGCCGCAGGGAGTTCAGCGACCGCGGCGGGTGGAGTTGCCGGGTGGAAGTCTGCGGTGGTCGCGGTGGCGCGTTGTTCGAAAACGGCGGAGGACCGCCGTACTCCAAGGCGCTTCGCGACCCCCACAAGCCATCGGCACGCCGCCAGGTCTTGGACTGCGCCAGCCCCCTGGCGCTTTGCCACCGCGGCTTCCTTCCACGTCGGGGGCGCATCCTTCTCCTCCCGCGTTCGTTGAACCCTGGGGGAAAGCGGTAGAGGGCTACCGCACTCCACGACGCTTCGCGACCGAGAGGTCAGCCTTTGGCTCACGCCCAAATCCTCGGATGGAGCCCATGGACCTGCAGCCTCCGGTCTCCAGCCCCCCAGCCTCCTATTCCCGGCGCAACGCCCGTTCAAACGTGGCAAGGTCCGGGGCCAGGACGGCTTCGCGATGCAGGCGCTTTAGTTCGGCAGTGTCCGCCACCGCCAGGAGTTGTTCCCGCAGTGGATAGGAAACGTCGCCGAAGCGGGCCTCCAAGGCATCAAAAACCAATTGTAGAAGGCCCTCCTGACGGCCCTCCTGACGGCCCTCCTGTCGGCCTTCTTGTCGGCCTTCCTGTCGGCCCTGTTGCAGACCCATCCGCTCGATGGTCGTGACGTATGGCATGGCTTGCTCCTCCTCAAACTGGTGGAGTGCGGCAGCCCCCCGCCGCTTTCGGAGCGGGCCGACGCGTGACCGCGAGGCGGCGGTGCCGGCGGTGCCAGCGGTGGGCGGGGGAGGCCTCAGGGAGTTCAGGGACCGCGGCGGGTGGAGTTGTCGGGTGGAGTTGTCGGGTGGAAGTCTGCGGTGGTCGCGGTGGCGCGCCGCCTTACCAGGGCATGGGCGTCCGCGTCTTCATCAGGTGAAGTCGCAGCGTGCTCACGGCGGATCGGGGGCCGAGTGCGGGTGCTCCAAACCGCGACACGCCCGATGTTCTCCCTCCAGTTGAGTCTCAATCTCCTGCGGGTGAAGTTGATCGTAGGCCAGCGCCGCGTGGATAGCGGTCACACATCGCCGCGCCTGTCCGTCCGGCCCTCCGCCGGAGACGCCGCAGCATGGGCTATCCAACCATCACCGCTTGGATGCCAAGCGCAGTGGCGGCGCGGGTCTGGTGAACGTCGTAGGTGTGGATTTGGGCAAAGTTGTGATGCAGGGCCGTGACGAGGTGCAGGCAATCGGCCGCGCGCAGAAAAACCGTCTCCGGCAGAGTGACATAGGTGTTGGCCGCGGCCGCCACAATCGGCCCCGCGAGCGGCAACCAAGTCCAGAACCCGCCAAGGTCGTCGAGGGAGAACTGGTGAACGGCGGCGAGGAAATCGGCCCGGGTCCATTTTCCCTCCCGCAGCCGGCGATGGAAGACGCCCATCAACTCGGGCCGCGCCAGTTCGGACAGGAACACTTCATCCTCCGTCTCGAGCCGCTGGCGCACGGCGGCGGATTCCGGCTCGGGAACGTAAAGTTTCGCGGCAAATGAAGTGTCGCAGCAAATCATCGGTCGCCGCGGACGGCGTTCAGATCATCCAACACGTCGTCACCGGGGGGCCGCGCCATCAGGGCTTCGTATTCCGGGAGCAATGTGCGCCGGCGCCGCTTGGGCTTGAGCAGCGCGGGGTTGGCCAGAACGGCAACCGGTTTGCCGCGATCCGTAACGAAGACCGGCGAGCGTGACGCCCCGATGCGCCGGACATGCTCGCCAGTGCTGGCGTGGAGTTCTTTGATGGTGATGCTCGGAGGCACGATAAACCTTGGGCCTGGATGGGAGCCGCGGTCAAGTGTAACAGTGTCACACACTGCGACGTCACGTCTGGACTGGGGGCACGGCACTCGGGTCGCGTGCCGGTCTGGGCGGAATCAGGTGACCCGGTGTCAGGATTGGAGAATCCCCGCGGATTCGGGGTCGGCAGCAGATGGGGAGGGGTGGTCGTCAAAGGACGAATCACGAATCGGCCACCTCACCCTGGCCCTCTCCCTCAGGGGCGGAGAGGGACGAGGGCGGGAGATACGAACTTGAGGGTTTTGCGCGTGCGGGGGTGGATGGGGCTGCGCGCGAAGCGCCCTG
>JAHCBB010000023.1 GCA_019634635.1 Verrucomicrobiia bacterium | reverse complement strand
CCTCCAGCGTTTGGGGGCTTTACTGCATTTGCGGCGTGGCGATACGGTCCGGACCGGGGCCGCTGGAATCAGGGACCCCGGTCATCACCCAATATCCCCCCAACAAATGAAAAAGTACCTCGTAGAATTCATCGGCACATTTTTCCTCGTTTTTACCGTGGGCAGCGTCGTGATTGAACCCGGCGCCGGTCCGCTGGCGCCGATCGCCATTGGCTCGATGCTGATGGTCATGATCTACGCCGGCGGCCATGTGTCCGGTGGCCACTTCAACCCGGCCGTCACCCTCGGCGTCTGGGTCCGGGGCAAATGCGCCACGGTGGATGTCGCCGGCTACATGGCCGCCCAGGTCGTGGGCGGCGTCGTCGCCGCCATACTGGCCCTCTCCCTGAAGGGGAACCCGGTGGTGCCCACGATGGAGCTCAAGGTGGTTCCGGCCCTGATCGCCGAATTCCTCGGGGCCTTCGCTCTCGTGTGGGTCGTGCTCAATGTCGCCACCGCAAAGGGCACCGCAGGGAACTCCAATTATGGGCTGGCCATCGGATTCACCGTGACCGCCATGGCCTTCGCGGTCGGCGGCATCTCCGGCGGCGCCTTCAATCCCGCCGTCGCCGTCGGCATCACCATGATGCATCTAATCAGCGGGTCCCAGGTGTGGATCCATCTCGTGGCCGATTTTGCCGGCGGCGCCGCCGCAGGCCTTGCCTTCAAGGCCCTCACACCGCCCGACGCACCGACCGCCTGAACCGTTCAGGACGATCAGTTGCCCCGGATGCCCCGGCGGGCGTAGGTCGGTTCGTCCAGGTTCTCCCCACCCCGCAGCGTCGCCTCCGTTCCCTCAAAACGCCCCCGCGTCCTCGTCGCAAAATCGAACTGTTGCTGCAGTTGCTGCGGCCGCGCACCGGCCCGTGTGCGGGAAGCGGGTGCCGGCCGACGCCTTGCGTCCGCTTCCGCCAGGGCGTCCGACACCGATCCAGAAGCCGCCGGCCGCTCCGAAGGCACCTCGAATTCCGGGGACTCCGGATCCCGGTGGGCGCCGCCACCGGAGGTCGCGGCATCCGACGATGCCAGGGCTCCGTCCGGCGATTTTTCCGGTGCGACCACCAGGAGGACGGACAACCGGCCTTCCATGGACGGGAGGGTGACCGCGCCCACGAGCACCTGCGCCCGGGGTGCCGTCCGCTGGGCGGTCTGTTCCAGCCACCCCAGTTCCTCCAGCGTGAGGTCCGGACCGCCGGCCACCTGAAGCACCAGCGCTCCCGACGCCGCAATCGGCCCGCGGGACGCCAGAAACGGGTGCTCCAGCAATTGGTGCCACACCGCGGCAACGCGGTCGGGTCCGGCCGCCTCCGCCTCGGCGGCACCACCCTCCATCTGCCGGCCCCCCAGCACACGGGCCAGGTCGGCGACTCCCAGGGGCGTGAGCGTCGGGCCGGTGAGCATGCGGATCAACCCGCGCGCGAGTCCGAGGACAAATCCATCGGCGCAGCGCATCAAGTCCTCCGCGCGTGCCGATGCGGCGGCCCGGGACAACACCCCCTGGTGCGGCACGGGAATCACGAGGTCGGCGACGCTGCGCAACCCGGCGAGTCCCTGGAAGGCATTGGCCCGGCGAAGGCGACCCTCAAACTCAAATGGCAACGCCACGAGGGCGACGACCAGCACGCCCTGTTCCCGCGCGACCCGGGCGACGACCGGCGCCACTCCCGATCCCACACCACCGCCAAGGCCGGCCAGGAGAAGGACCATTCCCGCTCCCGCAACGAGCTCCCGGAGCTGCCCCTGATCGGCCGCCGCAAGGTTGGCCGCCTGCACCGCATCACCGCCGCAACCGAGGCCGCGCTGGACGGCGCTGCCCATCAACAGGGATGGCATTCCGTGGAGCCGGCGCAGCGACACCGCGTCGGTATCCACGACCCTTGCCAGGAGTCCCGGATCCTCGTGGGCCAGCCGCCTCGCAAAGGCGCCGCCGGCGCCGCCGACGCCGACGAGGATCAGTGCGGATGGCGGCGGGGCCGGAGATTCCGGCGTTGTGGACACTACCGGGGACGCATCCATGGGGGGTCAGTTTTTACGTCGAAGCCGCGGTGACAAGACGCGCAACAGGGGGAAGTTCCATCGGCGCGGTTGCCGCAGCGCACGCATGGCGCCGTAGCGGACAAGTCCGATCGCCGTGGAGAACTCGGGATTTTCCAGGACGGCCGTCGGGCCGGAGACATTCCGGATCTGACCGCGGGAGACCGGCAGCTGGAACATCCGGCGAACCAGTGCGTCGAGCCCGCGGGTGCGGCTCCCGCCCCCGCAGAGGAACACGCCGGCACGCGCCTGGGGAAGCCACAGGGTTTCGGAAAGATCCCGCACGATCCAGTCGAGGGTCTCCTCCCACCGCAGCGCCATGATCCGGCGAAGCCGCTGGAGGTCCACCCGGCGCCCGGGAAGTCCCTGGATTCCAGCCAGCGCGTGCTCCGCGGGCCCATCCGATGGACCCGACCCCACGGACCCGAAGTTCACCTTGAGCTCCTCGGCAAGGCTGAGCGGAATGTCGAGTCCCTGGGCGATGTCGTTGGTCACGTGGTCCCCTCCAACGGCCAGCACCCCGGAATGACGCAACAACCCCTTGTGGAACAGCGCGTACTCCGCGGTCCCACCGCCCACGTCGAGCACCACGGCCCCCGCGTCCTTCTGCTCGGTGGTCAACACCGCGAGCGCCGACGCCAGCCCGCTGAATACCGCCTTCTCCACCCGCACGGGGGTGGACCCCTCCAGGGCTCTCCGCGATCGCTCAAGGCGCCGTGAATTGCCCTGGATCACATGCATGCTCGCCTCCACCCGGGAGCCGATCACCCCCACCGGGTTGTCGTACACCGCCTGCTGGTCCACGCAGAAATCCTGCCGGACACTGTCCACGACCTCATATCCCGGAGGACAGTTGTTGCCCTTGGCATTCTCGAGAGCCTCACGGACATCCTCGACCGTGATCTCGCGGTCCACGGTGGGGATCGAGTGGACCCCGCGAATGTTGAGGGCGCGGATGTGGTTGCCGGTGACCGCAAGATAGACGGACTCAATCTCGACGTCGGCCATGTCCTCGGCCTGGGCCAGCGCCTCCCGAATGTCCTCACCGGCCGTGTCGGACTCGATGACCTCCCCCTTGACCACACCGCGCGAACGCGCCTGGCCGAATCCGGTGATGGTCAACTCCCCGGATTCGTGGACCTCGCCGACGGCAACGCAGATTTTGGAGGTGCCGATCTCCAGGCCCACCAGGATGTGTTCCGGATCAAACATGACGACGACCAGGTTTGCGCTGCGGACGGGTCCCCGGCGTCGCCGGGCTTGATGAAGGTGCGGCGTCCGCCGGATCGCCAGGATCCATCCAGCGCAGCGGGGGGTTGTTGACGACGCTCAGATCGAGGGAGGCGATCCGCAGTCCGGAGGCAAGGCCAAACCGGTGCACCGAAAACCATCGGGCCAGTTGATCCGCAAACTCGCGGTCCGCGGCGAGGGTGACGATCGCCCCGCCCCGGGTCAGCACGGTCAGCAAAGGCGCCGCGCCCAAATCCACGCTGATGAGGTCCGCCTCCTGGGCGAGCGGCGATTCATCAAAAGCCGAAAGCAGCCCAAGGGCGGCGCGCACCTGGCGATCCGCAATGGTTCGCCCCGCCAGCAGCGCGCCGGCCGGCACCCCGTGCAGGGCGGGAAGGGCCGCCTCCGATGCGATGACTTCCGCAGGTGCGGTGCCGGGTTGGAACGGCATGAAGACATACCCCGAGGCGTCCACCAGCAGGTGCGGTTCCGCAGTCCCCATCCTCGGCAACACCAGACGGGCGACCGGATACCGCTCGCGCACCGAAATCTGAACGGCGTCCGGAAAATCGAGGCGGATGTGGGCATCTTCGATCCGCGGATGGCGTCGCAAACGCTCCCGGACCTGGAACGGGTCCACCGTCAGCACGTTCCGGCCCACCGCGATGCCCGCGATCTCCCGGATCTCCGAAGGGGTCAGAATACCGTCACACAAGACCTCGATCCGCTGGATCGCCAGCCGGTCAATCCGGTGCAGCCAACGCTCCCGGGCCTGCGCCAAGGTCCAACCACCGCCAAAGTACACCAGCGCCACCAGGCACAGGACCGCGAGCGGCCGTCCCCACCAACGCCCGGACCGTCCCCGGCGCCGGGTGCTGGCGGCGAGCAGCGTGTCGAGATCCCGGGCCGAGCGCCGTCGCCGCGGACCCGATCGAGAGGAAGAACGAGGTGTCATGTCCCAGGAAGGCGTCCGCGTTGTCGGGCGAGCTGCACCATCCGCTGGCACAGCTCGGGAAATTCAAGGCCGGACGCAGCCGCCGCCATCGGAAACAGGCTGGTGGCCGTCATGCCCGGAAGCGTGTTGACCTCCAGCACGAGCGGACTGCCTTCCGGACGCACCATCACGTCCACCCGTGCATAATCGCGGCCGCCCACGGCCCGAAACGCCGCTAGCGCCACGGCCTGGATGCCATCCGTGACCGCCGCATCGAACGGTGCCGGGCACAGATACTCCGTCCGGCCCTCCGTATATTTATGTGCGTAATCGTACCGCCCGCCAGCCGGACGCACCTCAACGACGGGCAGCGGCCGGCCGTCGAGAATCCCGACCGTCACCTCGCGCCCCGAAATCCGCTCCTCCATGAGCACCTCCCGGTCATGGCGGAGCGCCTCGCGAAGGGCCGCGGCAAACCCGGCCCGGTCCTCCACAAACTGCAGGCCCACGCTGCTGCCCTGCCGGACGGGCTTGAGCACGACCGGAGGTGCCCACCCCTCGGGCCAGCCCGCAGTGGCTTCTGACAGGATTCCGGACCGCGGGGTGGGCACCCCGGCCGCCAGGAGGCGGCGCTTGGTTTCCGCCTTGTCGAACGCCGTGGCGGAGGCCTCGATGCCGCAACCGGTGTAGGCGACGCCCAGGGCTTCGAGTTCCGCCTGCACCTGACCGTCCTCGCCGTAGGTGCCATGGAGGGTGAGAAAGGCGACCTCGGTCCCGGCCGGCAGGGAGAGGGATCCCGGCACGGGGTCCACCTCGACCACCCGGTGCCCCAGGGCACGCAAGGCCCCGGCGACCGCCGCACCCGAGCGCAGCGACACCTCCCGCTCCGCCGAGGGGCCCCCGGACAAGAGGGCGATCTGGCAGGATCCGCTCATGAGGCCTCCTCTCCAACGATCTCGACTTCGGTTTCGAGTTCGACGCCCCGCGCCTCCCGCACGCGCTGGCGGACCAGTTCCATGAGCGCCAGGACGTCCCGGGCTGTGGCGCCACCCAGGTTGACGAGGAAATTCGCGTGGATCTCGCTGACCATGGCGTCGCCGACGCGCGTCCCCTTGAGTCCCAGCTCGTCAATCAAGCGGCCGGCCGACAGGTCCTCCGAAGGATTTTTGAAGGTGCATCCGGCACTCGGCTCATGCGGCTGGGAGTCCCACCGCCGGCGGCTGTAGGTCTCCATGCGTTCGCGAACGGCCTCCACCGGCGCCGGGCTCCCCCGCAGCAGGGCTCCCACGGCGAGGTGGTCACGAAAGAGAGGGCAGCTGCGATAGGCGGCGGTGATCTCCTCACGTCCGAGATCCCGGCTCCGGCCGTGAAGATCGAGGCACCGGACCCTCTCGACGACGTCAAACGTCCAGCGCCCCATGGCTCCGGCGTTCATGCGCAGGGCACCGCCCATGGATCCGGGAATGCCCTCGAGGAATTCGAGGCCGGTCAGGCCGTGCCGGCGAGCCTCGACGGCCACCTGCTTCAGCCGCGCGCCGGCTCCCACCTGAAGGCGCTCCCCCTGCGGCTCCACGCGACAGAATTCGGGATGCCCCAGGGACACCACGACGCCCCGAAATCCGCCATCGCGCACGATGAGGTTGGAGCCGCGCCCGAGCACCATCACGGGGACCCCGCGCAGTGCGCACAGCTCCAGCACCGAAGCCAGCGGCCCCTCACCCGGCGGTTCCACATACAAATCCGCAGGGCCGCCGACCCGAAGCGTGGTGCGCCGGGCCAGCGACTCGTCGCGGCGGATCAGCGTGTCCTTCGGCAGCGCCACATGAAAGTCACGGAACAGGAAACTGATCCTCTCCGCGTGGCACGCCATCCGCTCGACCGCTTCGCCGGCCGGCTCCAAACTCAATCTGAGCGGCGGATTCATGCGACCGTTGGTTGGACACCGGGCCGGGGGCGCCCGCCGTTGGCCGCCGTCCTCCCGCCGGCCGTCACGCTCCCGGGGTGCCCGAGGATGGCCTCGGCGATCCGGACCGCGGCTCCAGGCGCGTCGAGCCGGGCCAGGGCCACCTGGATCCGGGCCCGGGCCTCCGGATCCGACAGCAGCCGGCCGAGCACCTCGACGACCTCCGGAACCCCTGCAACGGCCGGATCGAGCACCGCCGCAGCGCCCGCCTCCACAAACACCCGGGCGTTGGCCCGCTGATGATCGTCGGCAGCGTCCGGATACGGCACGAGCACCGCGGGAAGCCGCACCGCGGCCAGTTCCGCAAGGGAAGACGCGCCGCTGCGGCTGACCGCCAGCGTGGACGCCGCCATGAGGTCCCCCATCCCGGAACAGAAGGAAAGCACCCGTGCATGGAGTCCGCTTGCCGCATACGCCTCCCGGACCCGCGATTCGTCGGCGGCACCGGTCAGGTGGCACCACTGCAGCCCGGGATTCGTCCGGGCAATGGACGGCGCCGCGGCGGACACCCAGTCGTTCACCGCCCGCGCCCCCTGACTGCCGCCCATGATCAGGACCAGGGGTCTGTCCGGATCCAGTCCCAAGGTTGCGCGTGCGGCCTCCGGAGAGGGCTTTCGAAACTCGGGCCGCACGGGCGTGCCGGTGACCACCACGCGACGCGCCCGGATTCGACCAGCCGCCGCTGGGAACCCAACGAAGACCGCTTCGACCATTCGGGAGAGCCAGCGAGTGGCCCTGCCGGCCACCGCATTGGATTCATGGAGAAAGCACGGACACCCCAGTCGGCGCCCGGCCAGCACCGGCGCCACGCTGGTGAATCCCCCCATCGCGAGGACGGCGTCGGGCCGCCAGTCCTGAAACCCCCGCCGCGACGCCCGGCAGGCCCGGAGCCCTGCGAGGAAAAATGCCGGGAGGTTGGCCCCGGTGAAACCGACGGCGGGCACCGTCATCACCCGGAACTCCCCCCCCAGCCCGGCGACGGCATGCTGATCCACCGCCTTGGGCGACACCATCAGCAGGGCCTCGACGCCACGGTCGCGCAATTCCCGGGCCACCGCGAGACCCGGAAACAAGTGGCCACCGGTGCCGCCACAGGCGATCGCGACCCGTTGCACGCGGTTGGGTGCGCTCATTGAGGGAAGTCGGTGTCGGGTTCGCCGAATGGATTCCAGCCGGTGCGGCGCGCGGATGCCGCTGGTGCGGCGCCGGCCTGACGGGCCACCCCGATCAACAGGCCAACCATGGTCAGCAGCACCACCGTACCCGTGCCGCCCCGGCTGAGAAACGGAAGCGCCATTCCCTTGTTGGGCAGCAGATTGGTCACCACCCCCATGTTGACGAGAGCCTGCCCCGCGATGAGGAACGTGATGCCGGCGGCGATCATCATGCCAAAGGTGTCTGGCGCCCGGTGGGCCACCAGGGACCCGCAGGCCAGCAGGATCACGAAGGCGGCCACTACTGCGAGCGTGAAGGGCAGTCCGAGCTCCTCC
This sequence comes from Verrucomicrobiia bacterium, assembly GCA_019634635.1. NCBI lineage: Bacteria > Pseudomonadati > Verrucomicrobiota > Verrucomicrobiia > Verrucomicrobiia bacterium. The sequence goes on along the minus strand of JAHCBB010000023.1, from coordinate 70,182 downwards.
CCGACCGCCGGGAAGACGAAGTCCGTGGACACCTCGGGGATGTTCCCTTTGAGGGTGCCGGTTCCAAACCCGGTGCCCCGAACCCCGCCTACAGCGAAGGCTTCAAGGGAGCGAAACACCTGATGATTCACCGCGGCACTGTGCCCCTGATTGAAGAAGCCGATGACCCGATCTCTCGCGTAACCGCTATTGGCGATCAACAGGCCAAACGCCCCGCCTCCGGCCACCACCGGCACCAGCACGTGAAGCCAGCGCACTCCCGCCACCAGCATCAACGCCGCTGTCACCGCCGCAAGCAGGAGGGTGGTGCCCTTGTCGGGTTCCACCACGATCAGGACCAGAATCGGGAGGGCCACCCCGCCCATGCCCAGGACGCCGGTGGTGAACGTGCGGATCCGGTACGCGTAGCGCGTGGCAAACCACGCGAGCGCAAGGATCAGGGAGAGCTTGGCGAGCTCGGACGGCTGAAACCCCAGCAGCCAGCGCTGCGCCCCGTTGGCAGAGGTGCCGACGGGGGTCAGCACAAGCCCAAGGAGCACGAGGGACAGCACGTAGACCGGCCAGACCCAGCCCTCAAGCCGGCGGTAATCCAGGGAAGCGGCTGCCAGCAGGCCGCCGAAACCGAGGAGGCACGCCACCGCCTGGCGGACCAGCCAAGGGTTCACACCAGCGCCAGTGCTTGCCGCCCCGGGTCCGTCCGCGGAACCCAGGGTCAGACTGGCCAGCATGGCGGTGCCCAAGCCGACGAGGGCGGCCAGGGTCAGCAGCATCACGGTGATGGTTCGATTCATCGCGATCGGCGGCCGGTTCGGGACGCGTCCAGCCCGGCGGGCATGCCGGCGGCGGGGGTCATCGCGGAGGCACCGCCCCCGGAGCCGGGCCGGAGGAGGGCGGGATCCGGAGTTTTTGGGCGATTTTGATGTCGTTCGACTTCAGGCCGTTGGCCTCACGGATCTCCTTGACCGTCACATTGAACTTCCGGGCAATGCGCGACAGGTTGTCCCCGCCACGCACGACATAGACTTCCCCGGTCCAACCCGAGGCGTCGCCGGCCGACAGGCCCGCGGATCCTGTGGCGCCACCCGGCGCCGAAGCCGCGGGAATCCAAAGCTTCTGGTTCACCCGGATCCGGGCCAGGTCCACACCCGGATTGGCTTCCTGCAATTGCTTGAGGGTCACCCCCCGGGCGCGGGCAATGTTATAGGCGACATCCCCTTTCTGGACGACATGCTCGGAGCCTCCACCCAACGGCACAGCAGGCGCAGCCGGAGGCGTGTAGGGGGGCAACTCCAGGGGAACGGATGGCACCACCGTGACCTGGGGCGTGGTGGTGACTGGCGGAGGCGAGTAGGGGGTGTTGTCGTACGACGGTTCCGCGTCGGAGGAGACGGCAAACGGATCGGCCGGCAGGGAGCGGTCCGCCAGATCGGCTGGCGGCGGGCTGATCAGGCCATCCGTGGAGGTCATCCCGCCCTGCCGCTCCTCCTTCTTGCAGCCGAGGAACAACAGACCGCCGAGGATCACCACATGCAGGGCGACGATGAAGGCGGCGACCTGAAACGTGGACTTGTTCGTCGCCTGCTGCTCCAGCAGCGAACCTTGGGGAATCAGCGGATTGGGAGTGCTCATGGTTTCTGGGCGCCGTTGTTCCGGCGCAAATCGTGTTCGGGGTTGCATTGGCTCGGACACCGGGACGTCCCCTCGAACCGCCCGGCCACCCGGAAGCGCCCGCATGGACCGGCAGTGCGATGTGGTCTCCGCCACTCACGGAGGACACAGCCGGGCCATCGGATCCCGGCGGTATCCCGCCGGGCCGGTATTCCAGGCTGAAAGGCAAACGAATTCACACCGGCTGGCGCCGCCATGCACGCCACCTGGCGGCACGCCATCGCTGGCGCACCGCAACACCCATTAAAGGGATGCCGCCCGCCACTGCAAGGGGCGAATGGCCTGAGGCTCACGGAAGGGCCGTTTCGGGCCGCGGACAGCGAACGGCATCGCCCCCGGAGACCTCCCGGAGACCTTGGCGCTTTCAGGGTGCGGAGGGACATATCAACGCAGCTTCAGGGTGCTCAGGGCCATCACCGCGCACAGGATGGCAACGATGTAGAACCGCATGACGATCTTGGACTCCGGCCACCCCTTCTCGCGGAAGTGATGATGGAGCGGGGACATGCGGAAAATGCGGCGGCCTTCGCCATAGCGCCGGCGGGTGAACTGGAACCAGGACACCTGCAGCATCACGCTCAAGGCCTCGGCGACAAACACCCCGCCGGCGATCAGCAGCAGCAGCGGTTGATGAATCAGCACCGCCATGATCCCGAGGGCCCCTCCAAGCGCGAGCGAACCGGTGTCGCCCATGAACACCTCGGCCGGATGGCAGTTGAACCACAGGAAGCCAAGGCTGGCCCCGACGAGGGCGGCACACACCACGGTCAGTTCGCTGGCCCCCGGGACATGCGGCACCAGCAGGTACTTTGCGAACACCGCGTTTCCCGCCACATAGGTCACCACGACCAGCACCGTCCCCGTGATCAGGGTGCAGCCGATCGCCAGCCCGTCCATGCCGTCGGTCAGGTTCACCGCATTGGAGCTGCCCACGATGGTCAGCACGGTGATCAGGATCCCCGCGGCCGGCACCCCCACGAGGACCGGGTTCTTGAAAAACGGCACCTGAAGGTCGCTCACCAGCGCCTCCGTCGAGGGCAGCCTCCAGAGGTACAGGGCGATGGCGAGGGCCAGACCCGTCTGCACCAGCAGCTTGAGGCGCGAACTGCCGCCCCGGCTGTCCTGCAGGGTCAGCTTCAGCCAGTCGTCGTAGAATCCCAGGCCGGCAAGCACCACCATGGACAGCGAGGTCAACAACACCTGCACGTTCCACTGCGCCCAAAGGAGCACGCTCAGGTCGAGCACCAGGACGATCAGAATCCCCCCCATGCTGGGTGTCCCCCGCTTGGCCAGGTCGGCGCCGGCCGCGGTGGCATCCGCCTTGGACGAGACGTGCTTCGGACGGTACCGCTGACAAAACCCGCGCCGCTGCAACCAGCCAATCATCCGGGGGCCGAGATAGAGGCTGAGGAGCAGCGCGGTGATCGCGGCACCTGCGCTCCGGAAGGTCACGTATTTGAACACCGTCCATGGCGCGTAGGGGATCAGATTGGACAGGTGATAAAACATCGTCAGATCGCCCCCGGCATGCGGGCGGCCTCACGGAGTTCGAGCTGGCGCATGATGGCTTCGACCACCCGCTCAAATCCACCCGACCGTGAAGCCTTGACCAGCACCGCGTCGCCGGTCTGCAGCTCCCGCACCACGCACGCGGCGGCGTGCCCGACCTCGTCGTAGGCCTGTCCACGCCCGGATCCCGCGGCTTCGGCGGTCAACGTGGCGTGGGGACCGACCGCCACCACCATGTCAATGTCCAGCCGGGCGGCCTCCTCACCCACCTCGACATGGGCGGCTTCGGCGTGGGCTCCCTGTTCGGCCATTGCGCCCAGGACCGCGATCCGGCGGCCCGTACAGGGCAGATCGGCCAGCGTCTGCAACGCCGCCAGCACGGAATCCGTGTTGGCGTTGTAGGTGTCATCCAGCACCTGCACACCGGCGGCGGCGAGGGGACTCAACCGGTGCGGCGCGGGCTGGAAGGCGGCAAGCCCTTCGCGAGCCACCCAGGCGTCGAGTCCCAGTTCCCGCGCCACCACCAGCGCGAGCAATGCATTCACCACCAGGTGGCGTCCGGGCAGGACCGTGCTGTACTCCCCGTTCCACGCGGGGTCGGGGCCCCGCACGGAGAACGTGGTGCCGCTCCAGTCCATGGCCCGGATCGCGGCCTGCCAGTCGGAGCCCTCACCCAGACCCGCGCGGATCACCCGGGCGCGGCTGCGCCGGGCAAGGGTGCCCGCCTGCGCGATCGAGCCCGCCAGCACCAGCACCCCGCCGTCCTCGGCCGCCGGCAGCAGCTCGGCAAGCCAGCCCTCCTCGCGAGCCACCCCTTCCAGCGTCCCAAAATGCTCCAGATGCTCCCGACCGATGCTGGTGAGCACGCCGACCCGCGGGGCGATCATCCGGATCAACGGTGCCAGCTCCCCGGGGTGGTTCGTCCCGGCCTCCAGAACCGCCGCCCGGTGGCGCGCCTCGAGCCGGAGCAGCGTGGCGGGGACGCCCACGTCATTGTTGAAGCTGGCGGCACTCTTGAGCGTGGGCAGCGCGGCACCCAGGACGGCGGCGACCAGTTCCTTGGTCGTCGTCTTGCCGTTGGATCCCGCCACGCACACCATCGGAATGTCGAATTCCCGGCGATACGCCGCCGCCATCTCACCAAACGCCCGACGGGGATCGTCCACCACCACCAGCGGCAACCCTGGCGGCGGCTCGACGGACCGACGGCGGGCCACCACCGCGGCGGAGACACCCGCGGCGGCCACCGCCCGCAAAAAGTCATGGCCGTCGAAGCGCGGACCCGCAAGCGCCACAAAGAGATCCCCGGGGCGCGCATCGCGCGAATCCGTGGTCACCCGCCGGACCGTCACCGACGCCCTGCCCCCGCGCAGTTCACCGCCACAGGCGGCCGCCAGTTCCTGAAGACTCCGAGGTTCCATGGCTCAGCCGGTTCGGGGGGGGTGGACACCGGTCCGTGGGCGGGGCGGCGGACGGTTCGATGGTCGGGACACGACGCTGACGGCCACGGTGCGATCCCCCCGTGGGGTGTTCCTCCATATCCGCAGGCCGCCAGCGTCAAAAGGGCATGACCTCCCCACCGTGCCGGCGTCCCTCCGGGGGCCGGCTGCGGAAGGACGCATTGGAAGGGACTTCGTCATCGGAATCACAGGGGGCCGCCGCCGTGCAGCGAAGGGGAGTTCCATCCCGCGGTCACCGTGTTGGAGCGCACCACCGTCGGGGCCAGCTGCAGCACGTTGGCCACCTCCAGGGCGATCTCGCGGAAGACCGGGGCGCAGGCCTTGCCGCCGTAGTAGGCCTTGCCGGCCGTTGTCGGCCGCTCCGCGGTCACGATGATCGCAACCTCCGGGTTCCCGGCCGGAAGGAACCCGACGAACGACGCGTAATAGTCCCCTTTGTGGTAGGCGCCGCCCAGCGAGAGTTTCGCCGTGCCCGTCTTGCCGGCCACATCAAAGTCTTCCAGCGCCGCCGGCCGGCCGGTCCCGGACTCCACCGCGGCCCGCATCGCCCGAACCATTGCCGCCGCCGTTTCCGGGCTCACCACCCGCCGCACCTGCCGTGGAGGACAGTGCAGCACGCGCCCCCCATCCGATTCCTCGATCCGTTGGACCAGACGCGGCTTCATGAGGATGCCGCCGTTGGCCAGAGCGGATACGGCCATGAGCGACTGCAATGGCGTCACCCGGATGGCGTAGCCGAAGGCGAGGGAACTCGCCGTCAGGCCGTCCCAGCTGGGAAGCCGCCCCGCGGACTCGCCGATGGAAATGCGCACCCGCTCCCCACCGTCCGGCAGCGCGATCCGGTTGGTGCTGAGTTCGGCACATTCAATGTCCGTGCGGGCCAGGAACCCGAAGTCGCGGACATACTGCAGAAACCGTTCAGGCTGCAATTGCATGGACAATTTTACGGCCCCCACATTGCTGGATTCCGCGAAGGCGTTCAGCACCGAGACCACGCCCAGCTGATGGCCCTGGTCATCCTGGATCTGTCGCCCGATTTTTGGGACGACCCAGCGGCCGTAGTGGCAGTCAATCCCGTCCTCCAGCGAAGCCTTGCCTTCGTTGAGCACCGCCGACCAGGTGACGACCTTGAAGGTGGATCCGGGCTCGTACGAATCCACCAACGCCCGGTTCTTGAAGGCCTCCAGTGTTTCCACCCGGCGATCGTTCAAATTGAAGGTCGGCCGGTTGGCAAGCGCGAGGATGTCCCCGGTCGAGGGGCGGACGACGATCGCGCACATGGAGGACGGATTCAGGCGTTGCACCGCGTGATCGAGAGCCCGTTCGACGGCTTCCTGGATCCGGATGTCCAATGTCAGCACCACCGTGCTGCCATCCTGCGCCGCGATGTCCTCCATCCGTCCCGGCACGTACTCCCGTCCCCGCAGCATCCGCATCCGCACCAACCCGGGACGCTCCCGCAGCTCGCGATCGCAGCGCTGCTCCAGTCCTTGGGCGCCCTGCAACGGCACGGGGAGCCCTTTCGCACGACTTTCCGGGGCAAAGTTGTTGGTGGTGAATCCGATCACATGGGCGGCCAGATGGTCGTGGGGGTACGTCCGCACCTGCACCAGTTCGGAAAAAAGGCCGTTGCGCCGGCACGGCAGCAGCTCCCGCTGGAGGGCACGCAGCCGGCGGGTGACCTGCCGTTCGGCGGCAAGCGCCCCCCGCCGGGAATGCCACCAACCGGCGAGATCCCACCAGGGGATCCCCGCCCGCTCCGCGCGCACCCGTTCGCGCAACCGCTCCCGTTCCTCAATCAACTGGAGCTGCCCGGGAAACCGGTTGGTCCGCAGCACGGCGCTCAGCTCGTGCCAATCCGCCAGGGTGACGTTCGTCGCAATCAGGTTCGACCGCCGGGTCTTCAGCTGCACCTGCAGGTTGGTGATGACCTGCAGGCCGTTGGTCACCACGATGGAATTGGTGACGGGGAATTGCACCGGACGCATCCGTTCCATGACCTCGGTCTCGGACAGTTTGAGGAATGGCGCTGCGAGGTGCGCCACCTCGCGCGCGTGACTTCCGAGGTGCACGGGGTCCGCCCGGACCAGGACGGTGATCCAGGATTGAGCCAGGGGAATACCCTGGGCGTCCAAAATCGTGCCGCGCAGGGCGGGCTTGCGGACGGCCACGGTCGGGACCACCGGCTCGTCGGTGTCCGGATCCCGGGGATCCAGCCACTGAACCTGGATCAGGCGCATCGCCACGACCGCAAAGCCTGCAAAGAGGCCCCAGGTCAGGAACCAAAGACGGCGGTATTGGAGGGAGCGGTCCATGGCAGGTCAACGACCGGGGGCTGACGGCACCGGCATCACGCCGGAAACGGGCCCGTTGGTCCGCGCCCGCAGGCTGCTGGAGGACCCCGGGAGCCCCTCGCCGGCAGGGATGGAAATCAGCGGGACGGTCAGCCTGCGCGTCGGCGGGATCGGCTCCAGCTGGACTCCCAGCTCCGCAGCCGTGACCAGCAGGGTTTCCCGCCGCCGCTGCTGGACCACCTGGTTCGACTTGCCCCTCAGTTCGTTGCGGGTCCGTTGGACGTGGTCCTCCACAGCCCGGATCTCCATTCCGAGCCGATCATGGGCTCCCCGCTGCAACGCGTAGCCCATGGTCAGGGCCGCGATGCCACCGACCGTGAACAGCGCGAGTCCGACGCGGCCCCACCGCATCTCCTCAAATCCGGATGATTGGGAACGTCCCATGTCAGCGCTTCTCCATCACCCGCAATTGGGCGCTCCGGGACCTCGGATTGGACTCCAGTTCGGTGGCCGAGGGGCGGACCGGTTTCCGGGTCACGAGGTCCGCCAGCGGCGGACGCGGGGTTCGCAGGTGGGGCAGGTCCTCCTCACCCCCAGGAGGAAGGTCGTAATCCCGACAGGCGGCCCGCATGAAGTCCTTCACCACGCGGTCCTCGAGCGAATGAAATGAGATCACCGCCAGGCGGCCACCGGGCTTGAGCAACTGCATGGCGGCGCCCAGTCCGCGCCGCAGCGAGCCCAGTTCGTCGTTCACCGCGATGCGCAACGCCTGAAAGACGCGCGTGGCCGGATGCACCCGCCGCCCGGGGGTCGAGGACACCCGGGCGACCAGCGCGGCGAGCTGACACGTGCGCTCAATCCGATAGCGCGACCGCTCCATCCCGATGGCACGGGCAATGCGGCGGGAATCCCGTTCATCGCCGTATTCCCAGAAGATCTGGGCCAGCTCGGAGGGGGGACGCTCATTGACCAGGTCTGCCGCCGTCCGCCTCGCTCTCCGGTCCATCCGCATGTCCAGGGGCCCGTCGGACTGGAAACTGAATCCGCGCTCCGCCGTGTCGAGTTGGTGCGAACTCACCCCGAGGTCCAGCAGGGCGCCGTCGCAGCCCGCTGCCGGCACCCACTGGTCGGCCTCGGAAAAATTGAGGCGCCTCAGCTCGAAACATCCGGCATATCGCGCCAATCGCTCGGTTGCCGCCGCCACCGCATCGCCATCCTGATCGCAGGCGTAGAGGAATCCCTCCGGCCCGACAGCCTCGAGCAGCGCCTCGCTGTGCCCGCCGCCTCCGCAACAGCCGTCAAAAAAGCAGCCACCAGGCCGGGGCCGAAGGGCCTCGATCACCTCGTGCAGCAGGACGGGTTGGTGGGAGAAGCAGGTCACGTCACGTTCTGAGGCTCAATCCACGGAGATCACGAGCGAGGACCGGGGCCGGTTGCGCAGACGGTTCCAGGCATGGTCCTGGTCGTCCCGGGCCACCGGCAACGGAGGCGTCTCGTACAAGACCTTCCCCCGCGACCGGCTCCGGGCCTCCAGGGCGTCCGCATCCCGAAAGTCGTTGCGCACCGGACGCACCTGCGTCAGCAGCAGTTCGCCCTGCACCAGCCCGCCCCGGTCCCGACGCCGGTTGCGCCCAAACAACCACCCAAACCAGCTCCGCCGCGGCCGGCGGGACCGCGTGGAAGCCGGAAGGGCGCGCGAGTCCCCACCATGCGGCGTCGGCCCGCCGGCGGCGGAGCCCGACGCCGTCGGCGTTTCGAAGAGCGCCGGAGGCTCTGCGGGGGTGACAACGGGCAAGCGGCGGGTGGACCTCAGAAATCCAGGGAGGAGGCGGGACAGGTTCATGGAATCAGGCGAGGAGGTTGAAGGCTTCATCCGCAATGGGGGACTCCGCCTGTTGACAGCGGTGGAAGGTGGCGGGATCCCAGATCTCGAAATCCGCCCCGACACCGGAAAAAAGCACTTCCTTCTGCAAACCCACGGCGTCGGCCATGTCCGCCGGCAGGCAAAGGCGTCCCGCAGGATCCAGCCGCATCGCGGCGCAGTTCGGGAAGATTGCCCGCTTCAAGGCCCCGGTCCGATGATTCGCCAGCCCGCCCTCCGCCAGCTTTTCCTGCAGCTTGCGAAACCGGTCCGGAAGGAGGCCCAAAATGTATCCGTACTTGCGTTCGGCATGCGGATGAGGCCACAAAAGCAGCGTGAATTCGACCTCCGGATCCCTTGGCTTCCACGCCGCCGGAAATGCCACCCGCTTCTGGCCGTCCAGCTTGTGGGTGTGCCGCCACGTAAAGGAGGTCCAGCTCACCCCGGCACCGGCAGACCCGGGACCCACCGACGCCTTGGCATCGGACTCCCCTGCGTTGGTCGCTGGTTCAGGCATGACAAGAGGTCCGGACTCCTAATTTCGACTGACTGCCCCTAGATAACCCTGTTTCCACCTAAACCGTCAATCGGTTTCCCCGAAACCGTCTGGAAATGCGTTGGGATTCCACGTGATGTTTGCCCGCGGTTGTTCCGCCCGCTGGGGTCGGTACCCGGCGCGGTGGAGGCGGGCTCGCAATACCCAGGCGGTCAGGTTGCCCTCATCATCCCGTTTCCATGAAACTCCCCTCGCCAGGACAGGCCCTTCCAACGGCGTCCCGCCGCCGATTCCTTCGTCAGACACTGACCACGGCGATCGCCTTCCCGTGGGTGAGCCGGCTGCCGGTGCTCGGCGCCAACAACCGGTTGAACATCGCGGGCATCGGCGCGGGGGGTAAGGGCATTGCGGATATCTCCGGCTGCGACCGCGAAAACATCGTGGCGCTGTGCGATGTGGACGACACCCGGGCTGCCGAGGCCTTCACGAAGTTCCCAAAGGCGCGGCGGTTCCGGGATTTTCGAACGCTCTTCGACTCCATGGGGCGCGGTGTGGACGCCGTCACGGTCTCGACCCCGGATCACATGCACTTCCTGCCGTCCATGTGGGCCATCGAACGGGGCATGGGCGTCTATTGCCAGAAGCCGCTCACCCACACGATCGAGGAGGCCCGCCGCCTCACGCTGGCGGCCAAAAAGCGCGGGGTGGCCACCCAGATGGGCAACCAGGGCCGGTCCCATCCGGAAGTACGTCGGGAGGTGGAATGGGTGCAGGCTGGAGTTTTGGGGACGGTTCATGAAGTCCATTGCTGGACCGACCGGCCTGGCCGGTGGTGGCCCCAGGGAGTCGGCATGCCGGCCCACACGCCTGCAGTGCCGTCCACGCTCGATTGGGACCTGTGGCTCGGCGTCGCCCAACCGCGGCCCTACAGCCCCGCGTACGTGCCGTTTGCGTGGCGCGGGTTCTGGGACTTCGGGACGGGGGCGCTCGGGGACATGGGATGCCATCTGTTCAACCATCCTGACATGGCCCTCGGCATCCGGGATGCCACCCGCGTCGAGGCCTGGAGTGAAGGCGCGACCGCGGTGGCCGGTCCCCTGTGGTCCGTGGTGCGCTGGGATATTCCAGAGGAGGGTGCGCGCCCCGCCTACACGCTCTGGTGGTATGACGGCGGCAAGCTGCCGCCGGCGGCACTGTTCCCGTCGGAACCCTACGGCGACAACGGGGTGATCTTTGTCGGAAGCCGCGACGTGATGCTCACCAACTACAACGGTGGCGCCAGGTTCCGCTCAGGGCGCACCGCGGCCGATTTCAAGGACGTGCCCGGAACCCTGCCCAAATGCTCCGACTGGGACCGCTGCCACTACGAGGAGTGGATTCAAGCCTGCAAGGGGGGGCCTCCGACACTCTCAGGATTCGAGGTCGCCGGGCCGATGACCGAGATCGTGCTCCTTGGCAACGTGGCCATCCGGGCCGGGCGGCCGATCACCTGGGATCGCGCCGCAATGCGGGTGGTGAATGATCCCGCCGCCCAAGGCTTCGTGCGGCAGGACGATCGAACGGGCTGGACGATTTGATCCCGGCCGGCCGGCGCTCATGCCGCGTCATTGGACTCCAGAAGGGCCAGCGGATCCCGCCAGGTCATCCCGTGGGCCTCAGCCACGGGCCGGACGGTGACCTCCCCGCGCAGGATGTTGATGCCGCCGAGCAGGGCGGGCACCCGGCGACAGGCCTCGACCAATCCCAGGTCCGCCAGCAGCTCCACGTACCGGTACGTCGCATTGGTCAACGCCTGCGTTGCCGTGCGTGCGTAGGCGCCCGGCATGTTGGCGACACCGTAGTGGGTCACCCCTTCCTCCACGTACACCGGATCATGATGGGTTGTGGGTCGGGAGGTCTCCGAACACCCGCCCTGATCAATCGCAATGTCCACCAGCACGCTGCCCGGACGCATCCGGCGCAACATGTCACGGTGGATCAGCTTCGGGGCACGGGCACCCGGAACGAGCACCGCGCCAATCAGGAGGTCCACCTCGGGCAGCAATTCCATCAGGTGCGCCTCGCTGGAATACAGCGTATGGGCCGTGTGCAGCGTGATATCGAGGAAGCGCATCCGCTCGATGTCCACTTCGAGGATCGTGACATCGGCGCCAAGCCCCTGGGCCATGCGGGCGGCATTCACGCCGGCGACACCGCCCCCGAGGACCACCACCCGCCCCGGCAGCACGCCCGGCACCCCGCCCAACAGGGTCCCGCTGCCGCCAAAATGCTTTGCGAGGAAGTAGCCGCCGACGAGCACCGACATCCGGCCGGCGATCTCGCTCATCGGCTCCAACAGCGGAAGCCGGTGGTTGACCTCGACCGTTTCGTAGGCGAGGCAGGTGGCCCCCGAGGCCCGCAGCGCCTCGGTGAGCCCCCGCTGCGCCGCCAGGTGGAGATAGGTGAGGAGGATTTGTCCTGGCCTGAGGAACCCGTACTCCCCCGGCAGGGGCTCCTTCACCTTCACCACGAGGTCTGCATCGCCAAACACCATGGCATGATCCTCCACCAACCGGGCTCCAGCCGCCTCGTAATCGGAGTCGGGATATCCCGCGCCCACCCCGGCGCCACGTTCCACCACGACACGGTGCCCGCGCCGGATCAACTGGTACGCCGCCGAAGGCAGCAGGCCGACACGATGCTCCTGCTCCTTGATCTCGCGGGGAACACCCACGGTCATGCTCATGCGGCGAGCTTCCCCGGGATCCGCCCCGCAGCAAGTTCTGATCGTCCCGGAAGATGGGTTCCCATCGGTTTCCAGTCATTCCACGGTCCCGCGTCCGGCACCGGCGTTTCATTTGTAACCGGCAGCCGGTGAACCGGTCTGGTCACGCGCCGGTGTGTGTCCCCACCCGATCTCCGTTTGTCGAAAACGCCATCGAAGTCACCCTGCTCCATGGAGCCCGCCTCCCTCTCCCTTGTGCTCGCCGATGATGAACCCGGATTCCGGACCTCGCTCCGTGATCTGCTCCGGCAGCAGCCCGGGATCTCACTCGTTGGGGAGGCTTCCGACGGTCCCCAGACGATCCAGCTGCTGCGCGAGCGACGCCCGGACATCGCCATCCTCGACAGCCACCTCCCGAGACTCAGCGCTGTGGATCTGCTCGCCGGCCTTGGCACCCGAAGGCTGCCGCTGTTCATCTTCGTGGCCCACGAGCGCGACCGTCGTCCGGACGGATATCGCAACGGCACCGCCGGCTGGCTGCGCAAACCCGTCTCGCCCGCCTCGCTCGGTGAAGCGCTCCGTGCGGCCCGGACCCATCTTGCCGCCCGGATCGGCCCCCCGGCGTCCGCTGGAGGCGCCGGCGGACGCATCACGGTCAAGACGGGAACCTCCCTCACCCTGGTGGACCTCGACTCGGTGGTGAGGGCCGCGGCAGCCAACAACCATTGCCACCTCGTCACGACCCACCGGACCCTGACGGTGCGCGAAGGGCTGTCGGCCCTTGCCTCACGGCTGCCGCCAGGGCGCTTCGTGAGGGTCAACCGTTCCTCCCTGATCAATGTGGACTACATCGCCACGCTGGAATCCAAGTCGCACGGAGACTGGATCGTGCGGCTCCGGGACGGCTGCCAACTGACCATCAGCCGCGCCCGTCGCGCCAGCATCTTCCGGCAGATCCGCGCCGTGACCTGACCTGACCCCAAGGACTAGCCACGGGCACGGCGGACCTGATCCCGATGGGTAGGGATGGGCTCCCGCACGTCCCATACTTCCGCCGCCAGCCGCGCGAAGTCGCCGCGGGGATCGGGGGAAGCACCGGGGCGGCGGTACTTCCCGCGTTCCCAGTCGCTCGCCCACGGGCACGCCGGATCTGATCAGGGTCGCGGATGGAACGCGCCCCTACCAATGGGTAGGGGCGGGCTCCTGCACGTCCGAAACTTCCGCGCCAGCCGCGTGGAGTCGTTGCTGGGATTGGGGGAAATGCCGGGGTGGTGGCGCTTCCCGCACTCGCCGTCGCCCGCCCTCAAACACGCCGCGACGTTGCACCCGGGGGCCGATCTCTGGAATCCTCCCGCCGCATCATGAATTCCACGGCGCTGGTCACCATTCACCCCTACTTCAAGGCCCATCCCGGCAAACGGGACGCCGTGCGCGCGCTTCTGCCGGCGTTTGTCCAGCGCACCGCATCGGAATCCGGGTGCCGCTACTACGAGTTCACCCTGCAGGACGACGTGGTTTTCTGCCGCGAGGGCTATGTGAGCGGCGCTGCTGCCTTGGCCCATCTGGAGAACGTGGGTGAACTGCTCCAGCAACTGCTGGGCGTCTCGGACTTGATCCGCCTCGAACTCCATGGCCCTGCCGCGGAACTGGAGTGCCTGCGCGCGCCGCTCGGCCCCTTTCAGCCCGCGTGGTTCCTCTGGGAATGCGGCCTGCAGCGGTGACCGGTCCGTCACACGGCTTTCCGCACACCTCACGCACCCGTCCCCTTCATGAAACCCCTCAATGTCGGCGTCATCGGTCACGGATGGGTCGCCAGCGCGCACATCCCGGCCATCAACGCCACCGGCCGGGCCCGGGTGACCGCCATCCATTCGTCCCGCCCCCTCGATGATGCCGCGCTGTCCGCACGCTACGGCAGCCCGATCCGGGGCTACGACGACCTCGATCAGATGCTTTCCGATGCCTCGCTCGACGTGGTGAGCATCTGCAGCTACCCGCAGGAACACGCCCGCCACACGGTGGCGGCGGCGCAGGCGGGGAAGCACGTGATCATCGAGAAGCCACTGGCGCTCTCCTGGGCGGATTGCCTCACCATGGATCGCGCCATTCGCGATGCAGGCGTCAAAAGCTGCGTCTGCTTCGAGTGTCGTTGGTCCAGCCAGTTCCTGGTCACCAGGGCGGTCCTGGACCAGGGGTTGCTCGGGGCCCTGCACTACGGGGAGGTGGACTACTACCACGGCATCGGACCGTGGTACGGACAGTTCCGCTGGAACACGCGCAAGGATGCCGGCGGCAGCGCGCTCCTGACTGCCGGATGCCACGCCCTGGACGCGCTGCTGCTTTGTCTGGGTACGGACGTCGCCGAGGTGACCAGCTACGACACCCGATCCCGCAGCCCGATCTTTGAGGCCTACGAATACCCCACCACCAGCGTCAGCCTCCTCAAGTTCAAGGGGGGCCAGGTGGGCAAGTGCGCCGCGATCGTGGATTGCCTGCAACCGTACTATTTCCACACCCACCTGGTGGGCAGCGAAGGCAGCCTGCTCGACCGGAAGTTCCACTCGAACAAGCTCGCCACCCACCGCCACCAATGGAGCGAGCTGTCCATGAAGATGCTCGATTCGGGCGACGTGAGCGATCATCCGTATCAGACGCAGTTCACCGCGTTCTTCGCCGCCATCGAGCGGGGCGAGGAGATGCCCCTGACGAGCTTCCGGGACGCGCTGAAGACGCACGAGATCCTCTTCGCCGCCGACGAGTCCGCGGCGACCGGCAGACCGGTCCGGATCGGATGACCCCAGCTCCCCTGAGCCGCATGCCCGCCGTCCTCGCCCTCGCCGCGCATCCCGACGACATTGAGTTCCTGTTCGCCGGCACCCTGCTCCGCCTCCAGGCCGCCGGCTGGGATCTTCACTATTGCAACCTGTCCTCCGGCAACCTGGGGAGTCTGACGCTCTCCGCCGCGGACACCCGGCGCACCCGCGAGGCGGAGGCCCGCGAGGCCTCCGCCCGGCTGGGTGCCACCTGGCATGCACCGTTCTGCGACGATCTGGAGATCCTCTACACCGTCCCAAACCTCCGCCGCGCCGCCGGCATCATCCGGTCCGTCCAACCCCGCATCCTGCTCACGCATTCCCCGGTGGACTACATGGAGGACCACATCGTCACCTGCCGCCTCGCGGTCACCGCGGCCTTTGCCCGCGGCATGCCCAACTTCTGGACCGAGCCGGGTCACACCCACGTCGAACAGGACGTCACGATCTACCACGCAATGCCCCACGGGTTGGTGACGCCCCTGAGGGAGGCAGTTCTGCCCGACCTGTTCGTGGACACCGCCGGCGTGCATGAGGCGAAACGGGCGGCTTTGGATTGTCATCGCAGCCAGAAGGCGTGGCTGGACGCCTCGCAAGGCATGGACAGCCACCTAGGGGCGATGGAGGAATTCTCCCGGCGTGTCGGCCGGTTGTCCGGCAGGTTCGAGCACGCCGAGGGCTGGCGCCGTCGCCTGCACCTCGGCTACAGCGCCCACGATGACGATCCCCTCGCCAACGCGCTTCAGGAATTCGTCACTCCCCGCCCCCAGCGTCCGGCCTCCAGTTTCCAACCCCCGGCCCTCTGATCCCATGCCTCGCAACCTCAGCACCATCGCCCCAACCTGGTGGGACTACACCACCCTCGACGCCGGCCTGATCCGCGAAGCGGCCACGCTCACGCCGGAGAAGCTGGCCAAGCTGTCGCGTCCGGGATTCCAGATCTACCTGTACGAAACGCTGGAGGAATTCTATCTGGCGGAGGCCCTTGAATACATTGAGGCCTGGCGTCAGGCCACTCCGGACAATCCGGTCGGCATCTGCGGACCGATCGGCCCCACCGAGCAACTTCCGTTGGTGGCCCGCCTGGTAAACGCCTTTGGTCTCAATCTGGGTGCCGCCCATTTCTGGGGCATGGACGAGTGGGTGGACGCCGCCACGGGTCTTGAGGTTCCCGTGAGCCATCCGCTGAGCTTCGAGCGGGCCGATCGTGAGCTGTGTTTCAACCGGATCGAGCGACGCCTCCGCCCCCCCGAGGCCAACCTTCACTTCCCCAAGTCCGACACCGCCGCCTACCGCAAGTCCTGGTCCGCGGGCATCCGGTGTGCCGTCATGCAGGGTGGGCAGGGAGACATCAAGCACTGGGCGTTCAACGATCCCCTGCCCCGTCGCGGACGCTGGAAGCACGAGCCGCCGCCGCCGTCCGAATACCGCAAACTCGCAACCCGGGTGGTGGACCTGCACCCGTTGACCCTTGCCCAGAACGCCCGAACCAGCGGCGGCGGCAATATCGCACTGGTCCCCACAAAGGCGGTCACGGTCGGCCCCGTCGAGACCTGGAAGGCCGACCGGGTGTCCATCTGGCATGCCGGCACCCACGACAATCCCCTCGGCCAGCGTCTCACCGCCCTCATGATTTCCCGGCGCCTGGCCGACAGCGCGGTGCCCATGTCGCTGCTGGCCGATCATCCCGACGTGCGCTTCCATTATTTTCGCGGCGGTCTCGGCCGCTGCGCCATCGAGATGCATTGACCGATGACGGGCGCCCAGCGGTGGTGCGCTCCCGGAAACAGCGGACCACCGCACCGCCGTTCACCCGACGACTTCGAATCCGCCGACCTGTCGAAAATGGTCGTCGAAGGCGGCAACCCGTTTCACGCCCAGGCGCCTCATGACCACGAAGGAAATGGCGTCACAGAAGGGATACGACTTGTCCGCATGCTGCCGGAGGAACCGGATGGCCTCCCGGTGGTCGGCGTCGGTGATCTCCGCGAAGTGCAGCAGCGGATTCTCCCAGAAATCGGCGATGATCATTTCCCGCACCACTTGAGACCGGGCAAAGGTCGCGTGGGTTTCCGCAAACACGAAGGGCGTGCTCACGAAGTGGGTCCGCTCCCGAAACAACTCCCCAAGGCATGCGCGCGCCCGGGCATGATGGGTCTGGCGGGCATCGCGAAACGCGATCCAAAACGACGAGTCAAGAAAGACCCGATGGCTGTGCATCAGCGCCCCGCCTCCGGTGCGGCCACAACCCACTGCCCCCGTTTCTTCACATACTTCCTGGGGGCGCCATAGAGATAGTGGTCATGGTTGATCGCAGCGTCCTCCGGCAGCTCCAGTCCGGCATCCTGCGGCGTGGGCTCCAGCATGGGATTGGCCGACCAGGCGGCGTCCGGCAGCCGCATCTTGTCGTCAATGAAGCCGCGGATCACCGCCGCCATCGGTTCGCCCCGGCGCGCCGCCTCGGCCGCAATGAAGCCGTGCTCGGCCCGGGTCAGGTAAATCTGGGTGCGAACCATGCCCCCCGCCTCGTCACCTCCCGGGATCGGTCCCACAACGTCGCGCAGGACATCCGGCGGCGGCGGCGTGCTCGAATACTTCAGCGCCTTTTTCACGCGCCACATATACATCACACCACATCCACACCGCAAGCAGGATCTCCCAGTTCGGCTTCGCGGGGGCGCACCTTGAGGGGAATGGCGGGCTTCCCGGACGAATGGAAGTTGAGGCGAATACTTTTCGAACCGACGAACATGCGGATCCACGTTTATTTCTTGATTTAGCACTGTCGCTCGAAAAAGTGGTGAAAAATGAGAATTGTGCGGCAGTTGAGAGGTGAGTTGCTGCAGGCGGCGGACGGGCTGCCGATTGTCACGGTGGTGGGCCCACGACAGGCAGGGAAGACGACACTGGTGCGGGAGGTTTTCCCAAAGCGGCCGTACCGGACCCTGGAGGATCCGGATGCACGGGCCTTTGCCGTTGAGGATCCGCGCGGGTTTTTGGGCGGGTTGCGGGAAGGTGCGGTTTTGGATGAGGTTCAGCGGGTACCGGAGTTGATGTCCTACCTGCAGGGGATGGTGGATGAGGATCCGACGCCCGGCCGTTTCATTCTGACCGGGTCGCAACATTTCCTGATGATGGAGAATGTGAGCCAGTCGCTGGCCGGGCGCACGACGGTGCTCACCCTGCTGCCGTTGAGCGTGCGGGAGCTGGCATCGGCAGGCTTCACGGATCCGGGTCTGGAGCCGTTGATCCAGCGTGGCTTTTACCCCCGGCTATACGAACGCCCGCTGCCGCCGTATTCGGTGCTACGCGACTACTTTGCGACCTATGTGGAGCGGGACGTGCGCCAGTTGCTGAAGGTCCATGACCTGCTGGCGTTTGAGGGCTTTGTGCGACTGTGCGCCGGCCGGGTTGGCCAGCTGCTGAACCTGAGTTCGCTGGCCAGCGACGCGGGCATCTCTGCGACGACCGCCCGGGAGTGGGTCTCCCTGCTGGAGGCGAGTTTCGTGCTGTTCCGGATGCCGCCATGGCACGCCAATATCAGCAAACGGCTGATCAAGACGCCGAAGCTCTATTTTCACGATGTGGGGCTGGCGGCCTATCTGTGCGGGATTGAGGAGGCCGGTCAGCTGGCGACTCATCCGCTGCGCGGAAACTTTTTTGAGAATCTGGTGGTGGGCGAACTGCTCAAGCACCGGTTCAATCGTGGGCGGGACAACCGCCTGATGTTTTTCCGGGACCGCGCGGGCCATGAGGTGGACGTATTGTTTCCCTGCGGGCCGAGGATGCTGCCGGTCGAGATCAAGTCTGGACGCACCATCCAGGGCGAATGGTTCACGGGATTCGGAAAGCTGGCCGCATGGTCCGCGGACATCCTGGATGCCGGGATGGTGGTCTACGGCGGCAATGAGATCCAGCGTCGCACGGAGGGCGTTGCCTGCGGTGTGTGGCAACTGGCGAAGGTCTTGGAGGAAGCGGTGGCGAATGCCGGATGATCCCTGTCCCGCCGTCATGGGCCATCAAGACGAGAGCCTGAATCGCAGCCGGGAACAGTTCCGCAGGCCCCAACATTCGTCCCGGAAAACGCCACACCGACCTTCTCTTTTCCAGCCTTCCCGGCCCGGCGGATTCGCCCACGCGCTCCTCCCCGTTGCTCTCCGCCCCCGGGTAACTGGACCCGGATCCCCCCACTCTCCCGAATCTTGACCAAGCGGGTCAATAGGGTTGCTCGACCTCTCGTAGAGATCGGCCAAGGCGGCCAGCCTCCCAAGCTCCTCTACGATGATTGGACTTCCACATGCCATGGCTGGCACAAACTCGCCATTTTTGGTGCCTTGATAAAGGGAAACCGGGCCTGCACCGCGGCCGGCCGTGCACCATCCGCATGCATCCCCGGAGCCCCGCACATCGTCGCCCCGGGGCCGGAGAGTGATTCACTTGCCGGGCCAGGCCCTGCTTTACCCGATGGACCGTCCTCAGGATGGCGTGGGTCCGCTGCCGGCCCCGACCCCTGACATTGCGCCCGCCCCTTCGGGCCGGAACGAACGTCGCCGGGAGGATTGACCGGTGGTCGCCGCAGAGGTTCTGTCTGAACATGCGTTTCCCCCCCGGCTTGCTGGCGGCATTTCTGGCACTGGAATTGTCGGCCGTAATGGATGCTGAAGGCGGCATTCGCACCAACCTGGCGGCGCTGCGGGAGCTTCCGGAGGGGACGGGGCTGGCGGCCGGGCACCCCGGAGACGTGGGAATTGCCGCAGCGCCCGGGGTGCTGTTTGCCGACGACTTCGAATCCGGACCGCTGGGAGGCGGCTGGGATGAGGTGCGGAATCCCGAAGGAGAGGTTCTCGGCTGGGAGGATCCCGGAGATCCCGCCCTGGGACGCCGCTGCCTCCGCGTCGAGGCCCGCCTCGACCGGAACACCGGGGGCGGGTTGACCCGCTGGTTCGAGCCCGGCGCGCGGGTCTTCATTCGATTCCACACCCGGTTCGCATCCGAAGGTGACTATGTGCACCACTTCGTGACGCTCAGGGCCAACCGCGGGCTGCGCGGCGGGGATCGCTGGAGTGGTTTCGGGGGCGCCGGGGTCAAGCCCGACGGCACCGAGCGGTTCTCAACCGCCATCGAACCGTGGGGGGACTCGGGACGCTGGCCCGCCCCGGGCCGCTGGAACTTCTACAGCTACTGGTACGAAATGGACGCCTCCCCGGACGGCCGCCACTGGGGAAACTCCTTTGCCGTAACGGAGGCCCCGCTGATCCCGAGGGACCGGTGGATCGCCGTGGAATTCATGCTGGCCCACAACACGCCGGGAGAGGCCGACGGGGAGCAGGCGTTCTGGATTGACGGCAAACTCCAGGGCCATTGGAAGGGAATCCGCTGGCGCAAGGTGCCAGAACTCCGGGCCAACGCCCTGACGCTGGAAACGTACGTCACGGACCGATGGACCCGGCACCCGGTCAACGTGGTGTGCTTCGACAACGTCGTCGTGGCCGACCGCTACATCGGCCCCTCGGTGCCGTCCCATTGAACGGCCAACCAGGCGATTGGGATCCGGATGAATGCGATGAGTGAGACCAGCGGTCCGGACCCCTTCGCATCGAGGCGCGCGCAGATGGTGGACGCCCAATTGCGGCAGCGCGGGATCCGGGATCCGCGGGTGCTGGAGGCCATGAGCCGGGTGCCCCGGGAGTTCTTCGTCAACGCATCGGATCGCGACCGGGCCTACGACGACACCCCGCTGCCCCTGGAGCTCGGCCAGACGATTTCCCAGCCCTACATGGTCGCCCGGACCCTGGAAGCCCTGAGGCTCACCGGCCGGGAGCGCGTCCTGGAAATCGGCGCGGGCTCGGGCTATCAGGCGGCCTTGCTGGCACGGCTCGCGCGCGAGGTGTTCGCCGTGGAGCGCCTGCCGGCGCTGGCCGCGAGGGCAATGGCCCGGCTCGACGCCCTCGGGCTGGATCGCCTCACGGTGGCGTGCCTGGATGGCAGCCGCGGTTGGGCGGCCCATGCGCCGTATCAGGCCATCGCGGTGGCGGCGGGAGCTCCGGGCATCCCTGAAGTGTTGTTGTCCCAGCTCGACGAGGGGGGGCGGATGGTCATTCCCGTGGGCGACAGCGAATCCCAGCGTCTGGCGATCCTGACGCGACACGGGTACGGCAGTGAGGTCGTCTGGGACATCCCGTGCAGCTTCGTACCGCTGGTCGGAGACTTCGGCTGGCCGGGCCCCCCGGTGGGCGGCACGGATTGAGGACGGCCGCCGCCGTCGGTCCACCGGTCCCTGCCGAAAGTTTCCTTTGACAGCGGTGCGGAGGTTTCCCCAATCATTCCGCGTCCCGGAGGTCCGGGACACTCATCAAGAGTGGCGGAGGGAAACGGCCCGAAGATGCCACGGCAACCGGTCGAACCGGCAGTTCGACGACCAGGTGCCAATTCCGGCAAAGATCCCGGCAGCGGGGTGTTTGCGACGATGAGAGGAGCCGATCCGCGTTGTCGCCCTCTTCTCATCGGTCCGGGAAGGGGGCTTTTGTTTGCCTGCCTCCCGGCGCCGGGCGCAACGCAGGACAAGTGACATGAGCAGCAGCAGCAATGGTTTCATGAAGGCGTTGAAGTGCCGCGAGTGCGGTCACGAGTACCCGCTCGCCGCCACGCATGTCTGCGAATTCGATTTCGGCCCACTGGAGGTGGCGTATGACTACGACCGGATCCGGAAGGTCCTGTCCCGGGACGTCATCCAGTCCCGCGCCCAAACGATGTGGCGCTACCGGGAACTTCTGCCCATCGCCGGCGAGCCGACGGTTGGCAGCGAGGTCGGCTTCACGCCGCTGATCCGCGCCGACCGCCTGGCGCGCCGCCTGGGCATCCGCGAGCTCTGGATCAAGAACGACGCGGTCAATTACCCGACCCTGTCCTTCAAGGACCGGGTGGTCAGCGTTGCGCTCAGCCGCTCGGTGGAGCTGGGGTTCCGCACGGTGGCCTGCGCCTCCACCGGCAACCTCGCCAATTCAGTGGCCGCCAATGCCGCCGCCGCCGGACTCCAGTGCTTCGTCTTCATCCCGCATGACCTCGAGCAGGGCAAGGTGGTCAACTCGCTGATCTACGGCGCCGCGGTCATCGGCATCCGCGGCCACTACGACGAGGTCAACCGCCTGTGCGCTGAGATTGCCGGCAAATACCCGTGGGCGTTCGTCAACGTCAACATGCGCCCCTACTACGCCGAGGGCTCCAAAAGCATGGGATTTGAGATCCAGGAACAGCTCGGATGGCGCATCCCGGAACACACCGTGGTGTGCATGGCGTCCGGGTCGCTGCTGACCAAGATCCACAAGAGCTACCAGGAATTCTCAAAGCTCGGACTGGTCCCAACGACGCCTTGGAAGATCCACGGCGCGCAGGCCACCGGCTGCAATCCCATCACCCTCGCCCACAAGGCCGGGCTCGACTTCTTCAAACCGCAGAAACCCGACACCATCGCCAAGTCGCTCGCGATTGGCACGCCCGCCGACGGCTTCTATGCGCTGCGCGTGATGAAGGAGACGGGCGGCTCGGGCGACGACGTCACCGACGACGAGATCCGCGAAGGCATCCGCATCCTTGCCGAGTGCGAGGGTATTTTCGCCGAGACCGCCGGCGGCGTCACCGTGGGCGTCGCCAGGAAGCTCATCGCCTCCGGACGGATCCCCGCAGCGTCCAGCGCGGTCCTGTGCATCACCGGCAACGGCCTCAAAACCCTGGATGCAGTGGCCGGCCACGTCGGGGCCATCCGGGACATCAAACCCAGCCTTCGAGAATTCGAGGCCCTGCTGGCGCGCGATGCCGCCCGCACGGTTTCCGCCTGAATCCCGACACGCCTTCCCGACCTGCGACATGATCCGACTCCTGATTCCCCCGACGCTCCGCCGGCTGTGCGGCGGCGAGGATACCCTCCAGATCCCCGCCCGAACCGTGGGCGACCTGATCGGCCAGCTGCACACCCGCTACCACGGGGTGCGCGACCGGTTGTGTGACGAACAGGGCCGCCTCCGTGGTTCCGTGCTGGTGTACGTCAACGACGAGGACATCCGCTTCCTCCAGGCCCAGGGCACGCCGCTCAAGCCGGGCGACGAGGTCAGCATCATCCCCGCCTTCGCCGGGGGCTGAACCAAGCGGCTTGCATCACCCCGCCGTTCCCGCAGATCCTCACTTCCATTGTTGCCCGCCATGCCCGTCACCATCCGAATCCCGACCCCGCTCCGCAAGCTGACCCTGGACCACGAGACGGTCGAGGTCCCGCCAGGCACCATCGGCTCCGCCATCGCGGCGCTGCAGGAGGCATTTCCCGGTATCCGGGAACGGCTTGTGGACGACGCCGGCCAGGTCCGGCGCTTCGTCAACATCTACGTCAACGAGGAGGACATCCGGTTCCTCCAGAACAACGACACGCCGCTGAAGGATGGCGACGAGGTCAGCATCATCCCCGCCATCGCCGGCGGTTGATTTCCCCGCTCCATGGCCACATCCAAACGCAAGGCGGCCCGGTTTGTCCCGCCACAGACCTCACGGCTCTGGTTGATGTTCCCGGCGAAGCTGATCAAAAAGCCGGTCATCTGGGAGCTGGGGCACAAGTTCGACGTGGTGACCAACGTGCGGCAGGTGAGTGTCGCGGATGACATCGGGATCGCCTGCCTGGAACTGGAGGGCGCTCCAGCCGAGGTCACCGCCGGGGTCCGCTGGCTGCGCAAGCTCGGGGTCAACGTCGAGCCCGTGGAGCTCGGGACGATCGAATCCTGATCCCTTCCCCGGTCGCCGGATCCGATCACTCGAGGTCCAGCCGCCATTCGCCATTGAGTTGTTGGAGGCGGAAGATGTCGGTGAACCCTCCAAGCCGCGGATCAATCGTGTACGTGATTTCCACCTGGCCATCGGCGGGGCCTTGGATGGAAAGGATCTGGAGGCCACCGATCGCCGCCAGTCCGTCCAGCAGGTCCCCTTGGGGCGGTGCCGCCAGCATTTGCGCAACACGCGAGTCCGGAGCCAGGACCCGCAACAGCGCGCCGGCGTCGCCTGCCCGCGCGGCGGCGACAAACGATTCCACCGCATCGGTGGGTGTGGCTAGTCCCCGGAAACTTGCCTGGGAGGCGGGCAGATACGCCCCGGCCGCGAGTCGCTGCTCCGGGGGCAGCTCACGGCTTGAGGCGCTGACCGCAACCGTCAGGCGCTGATGTTGGTCCTCCAACCGCTTCCACGCCGCCTTGCGCTGGCGAAGCTGACCGACATCCCGTCGCAGGGAGAGCAGCTCCCGCAGTTCGTCGTCCGTGAGCGGCGGTGCGGCTGGCCCGGGAACTGGCGCGTCCGTCGCCGCGGGAACGGGTGCCACTGCCGCATTTTGGAGGGAGTGCCGCTTTCGTCGCTGTTCCCAAATGCCCACGACAAGCCCGGCCATCAGTACGACGAACACCAGGGGCAGAATGCGATGCGGCTTCATGGGGCTGGAGGTGCGGGTGCCGGAGGTGGCTCCGCCATGTACCACAGGGCGCCGTCCCGGTGGACCAGACGGTCCTTGATGTTGGAACCGTCGCCACGGGCCATCTGAACGCTGCCGTCATTCAGGAGGATGTTTCCGTGAGTGGGACAACGTGCGGCAACCCGCAGCGCCTCAGCGGATCGCTCACCTTCCAGGCTCCCCGGGGCAAGGAACTCATAACTGATCTGGGCGGCGCTGAAGGTCGCCCAGTCCAATGCCGTGGTGTGCAAGGGGTCCGACGGACACACCAACAGCTTCGGGGAGCTCAGTTCGCGGGAGGCAGAGAGGAAATCCGGCGGGAACGTCTGGTCGTGTTCCATCGCCCAGACCCGGATTGCCAGTCCAACATTCTTCAAATTGTTCACGCACCCGATGGACGTGGCCCGTTCCCGGGCGGCATCCAGTTTTGCGAAATCCTCAGGACCAAGCCCCGACCGTGCCGTCAGTTCCTCCTGAAGGTGCAGATTCTCCATGGCACGCTGCGTGGCCTGAAGATCGGTCGCCTGGAGTGCGGCGCGTTCCTCGCGCAGCTCCACGATCTCCTGGCGCTGCCTGCCGGCATCGGGAAGGGCGATTGCGGTGACCGACGTCTCGAGGACCCCGGCAGCGCCTTCGGAGACTGCGGAGGGCAATGCCGGCGATGCCAGCGACTCCATCGGAGAAGTCAGCCGCTGAAGTTCACCGTGCTGCTGGATCAGCACGCCGGCACAAGCCAGCACGCCTCCGCCGGCAAGCAGCGTCGGCCACCAGCGTCGCAGCCAGTCCCCGGCGGCCTCCGGTCGTTGGGGCACCCCGGAACCGGGGTGCCACGGGTTCTGCCGCACGAGGCGGTCACGGAGCCCGGGCGGCACCGCAGGTTGGGGCGCCCGGCGGAGCAGGGATTCGAGTTCGGAGGTGTTCATGATTCTGCTCAAGCAATGCGTTGGGAAATCACGGTGGGGCGGCGGTCGAGGGCGCCGTGAATCGCGGCGAGGGCCGCGCGAAGGCGGTTCTTGACGGTGCTCGTGGAAACCCCGAGCGCTTCAGCGGTCTCTTGAAGGGTGAGCCCCTGATAATAGTGCAGGTGAACCGGATGCTTGAGGTCCGCATCGAGGGTGTCCACGGCCGCAAACACCACGCGGGAAAGATCCGCGGCCGCCACGGTGTCCGCAGGTGTGGGACCGGGCGCCGGGTGTTGATCCCACCACGCATCGGTCTGCGCGTCACAAGGCCTGCGGGATCGCAACCAGTCGAGGAGGACGTGATGCGCGATCCCGTGGATCCACGAACTGATGGACGAATGGCCCGAGAAGCGGCTGAGGGAGGTCCACACCCGCGCAAAGGTCCGCTGGGTCAGGTCCTCCGCATCAGCGTCATTGCCCGCCAGCCGCCGCAGGTACGCGAAAACCCGCTCGTGATGCTCGGAGACCAGTTCCCCGGCAGCCTGGGGATCCCCAGCCTGCGCGGCGGCAATCCTGGAGTCGTGCGAAAAGGCCATACGTCACCCGGTGAGTCGCAGGGACCGGGGCGACTGGACAACGGAAAGTTCAGAACGCGACGGGTCTGCCCGGCGACCGACACCGGGATTCAAGCAGCCCGTGACCCACGGACCCTCAGTGGCGTCCATCGGATCACGGCGGTGCGCTCGGCGTCCGTCTCGTTTTCCACCCGCAGCGGAACTGACGTTTCAGACAACGCCGCCCGCAGGTTCCTCGGCGCTTCGCGGAGCGGTCCGCGGTCTCCGGAATGCCACCAGGAGGTTTCCCGGTTGTTGGTGGCGATGCAGGCGGGGGTCCGCTTTTCATTTGACGGCCTCGGGCGCCCAGCCCCGAATGCCAATCATCCCTGAAGCTCCATGAAAGATTCAACGCATCGAATGGGCCTGGCGATTCTGTCGGGCGGACTGGCCTTTGTCGGCACGGCGCGCGCCACGGAGTTGATCGTGGACGGCAGTTTTGAAAACACGACGACGAGCAGTCTTCCGGTGGTGCGGGTCGGTGGGGTGCCCGAACCCGGAGTTGGACAGGGATGGAGCACCTTCAGCACCTACCTCTACTCGACGCAATACACGCTGCCAGGGCCCGCCGGAGCCGGTCTTGGATTCCTGAGGCCCTATGCGCCCGGGACCTACGGCATCCTCCAGAGCAGCGAGGAGGTCCGTCAGACCGTCAGCCTGCTGGAAGGCACCACGCTGAGCGCCGCGAAGATTGATGCCGGTCAAGCGGCCTACACGATGTCGGCCTGGTTCAGCAGCTATCGGGTCCAGGGGGATTTCAGCGACCTGACCCTCGAATTCCTCGGGGAGGCCGACGAACTCGTCGGCGGCCCGGAAATCCTGGGCGGATACGACTTCGTGCTCGAAATCCCCACGGGTTCCAACTCGCGCTATTCCGACGCAAAGGAATGGGCCCAGGACCGCCGGGCCGGCATCGTTCCCGCCGGCGCCCGGAAGGCCCGCATCACGATCCAGTCCACATCCATCGGCGGGGCCCCCGACGGGTATGTGGATGTCGTGTCCCTCGACGTTGTGGACACGGCGGAGACCCTGCCGGCAATCACGGCGGCGACCCCCGGCAATAATGCGGTGGGGGTCGGCCCCGAGGTGACCCTTTCGGTCACGCTGCAAAACCGGGTGACCTCGGTGGACCCGCAGACCATCCGCCTGTTTCTCAATGACCTTCCGGTGACCCCCGGTGTCACCCAGTCCGGCAACGAGACCTTGGTGACCTACAATGCCGGCGTGCTGCCCGCCCTTTCAGTGAACCGGTACCGGATCGAGTATGGCGACACGGGAAGTCCGGTCGTCACCCAGACCAACACCTTTTCGTTCACTGTTGCCGACTATGTCTCGCTGACGGCCTCCGACGGGTCGCCCTTGGGATCCGAGGATGCCACGAGGCCGGGATTCAACGTGAACGTGTTCCAGGTGGACACCCTGTTCACCGACCCGCCCCCGGTTCAGGCCAACCTGCCCGCCAGCATCGCCTTCCTGGAGTCCGTGCTCGCCGGGTTGGTGGAGGCGAACGTCGCCGACCTCTCCGGTGCGGTGGAGACCAACCGGTTCGAGTTCCCCGGGGTGATCAACTGGGTGAACTCCTCCGGGTCCGCCGCCAATTTCCCGGAGGACACCGGATTTCCGGGAATTCCCGGCGTCACGGGCAGCGAGGACAGTGCGGTACACGACGTCACCACCTACCTGAGGTTCCCGGCCGCAGGCTACTACCAGTTCGGGGTCAACAGTGCCGATGCGTTTCGGATGACCTCCGGATTCGGGCGGGCGACGACGCTTCAAATCACCGGGGCCACCAATTTCGTGATCCCCAGCGTGCCCATCGCGACCAACATCACCCAGTTGCAGTTCGGTGGCGCCCTCCCGCAGGCGCCACTCACCGCGCCGCTGGCCTATGCGACCCCGGCCGGTGTTCCAGACCAGGCATGTGACCTTACCGGGAACACGGAGCTGGCAGGCCGCATCGCATTGATTGACCGGGACACCGGCGGCGGCTGCGACTCGGCCACCAAGGCGGAGCAGGCCCAACTGGCCGGGGCCGTCGCAGCCCTGCTGATCACCCCGGACGATGCCGGGTTTCCATTCCGCATCGGGGACATCAATCCCAACGTCCGCATCCCTGTCCTCGTCATCTCCGAGACGTTCGGCGGGGCCGTGTTGCGCCAGCTGGTCCAGAACGGCAGCGCCATCAGCGCGGTGATCCAGACCGACCCGCAGCCCCGGCTGCTCGAATGGGACGGCCCCAAGGGCTTCGGGGCCGTGGATGCCCTCGGCGGCTTCGCGGTGCCGGCGCCCGGGGTGTACCCAGTCCGATTGATCGCCGGGCACACTTCGGGAGCGGCCAACCTCGAATGGTTTTCCCTGAAGGCCAACGGCAGCCGGGTCCTGATCAACGATCTCTCGGACCCAGAGGCCATCCGCGCATTCCAGGCTCGAACCGCGGTGGCGCCACCGGCGTCCTTCAATCCTCCGGTCTTGGACGCGAATTCGGTCACCATCTCCTGGACCGGATCGGGCGTGCTTCAGGAGGCATCGGCCCTTTCCGGGCCCTGGACCCCGGCACCCAGCCAGGCAAATCCGCAGACGATCCCGGTCGGCGACGGACTCAAGGTGTACCGGATCCTCCAATAGATGGTCCCGGCTCAATATCCATGGGCCTTCACGGCGGGCTCAAGGATGGGCAGCCACGGCTTGAGGAACCGCTCGTAGTGGCGCCAGCGCCCGATGGCGCGGGTGTAGAGTGGCTGACGGACCGCCTCGTAGCTCGGGGAGCCAACGGCCCGCGTCCGGATCCGCTCCCGGTAGCCCAACACGCCCTCCTCCCAGGGCAGGCCAAGAAACGCCAGCGCGCGCCGGGCTTCGTGGGGCAGATTCGTGACCGTGTCCTCGTAGCGGATCTCGATCCAGGGTGAGGGGATCAAGTCGCGCAGGCGATGCCAGACCCTCAGGTCGCCCGCATAGCGCTGGCACGCCCGTTCCAACGTGAGGAAGCACACGCTGTTCGGGTTCAACGGCAGGGCCTGCATGAAGCAGCTGATCACCACATCCCTCGGATCCCTCAGGGCGAACACCGTCTTCGTCTCCGGGAAAAGCCTGAGGTAACCGGGGAGCACCAAAGTGAGCGGAGGGTTCTTGTCGAGGTGGATCCGCCCGCCGATGGGCTCCGCCAGGGCGGCTTCCATGTAGTCGAGGTATCGCGACCGGAGCGCGCGGAGCCGCGCAGCCGGCACGGCATCCAGGGCCGCGACGGTCGGGACCGGGCTTTCGGGCCCAAGCCACATGGCGGGAAAAATGTCCCTCGCGAAGGCCTCGCGTTCGTCGGAGCTGATCACGCCGGAATGACTGTCGAGGACCTGTTCCAGCAGGGTGGTCCCCGACCGGGGAAAACTGGTCAGCACGGCGGTGCGGTGCTGCGGGAACTCCCGGGCCGCAGCAGACCAGCGTTGGAAGTCGTCCGCGGTCAGCGAATCGGCAAGCCGGCCCAGATGTTCCACCACGAATGTGGCCTCCCGCAGGACCGGCCCCTCCAGGGGGCGCATCAACTCCTTGGCCGCCAGCAGCGCCTGCATGGCCTCGTCATAGGCCTCACGGCGATCGAGGCACTGGGCGGCTTCAGTCCATGCCAGGGACCGCACCGCCGGGTGTGCGGACTCCTGCATCGCCAGCTCACGGAAGGCCCGCAGGGCGGTGTCCTCGTCGCCGAGCCGACGGATCAGGCGCGCATGCATCAGCCGGGCCTCCGCATAGCCGGGCACCAGGCGCAGACACTCCTCCACCAGCTCGCGCGCACCCGCCAGCTCGTGACGGCGCTCCTGGAGCACCGCCAGCTCCAGGAAAGTGTCCGGGATCTTCCGGGTGCGCTTCAGGACCGCTTCGAAGCATTGCTCCGCCAGCTCCGGACGAAAGATCATCCGGTAGCTTTGCCCGACAAGGTGGAGGATCTCCGGACGCGACTTTCCCAACTTCAGGAGCCTTTCCAGCAGCACCCCGGCGCGGCGGATCTCGAACCGCGCCCCGAGCGCCCTGCTGCCGTCAATGAGGGCAACCAGGTTCTGCGGATGCCGCCGGGCGGTCTGCTCAAAAAGTTCCAACGCCTCATCGAAGCGGTTGGCCTGCCACAGGGCCCGGGCCTGTTGCAACCCGGGCAGGTCGGATCCGAGACCCGGGATGATGTCGGCGGCGCCTTGAAACGTCCGGGGATCGCGGCGAACCGGTCCGAATTTCATACGGCGCGTGGTAACGTGGACCCGCTACGAAGGGGAGCAAGAAACGATGGCCACGCCCATCCGGGCACGGTGTTGCACGCCGGATGGCCCGGGCCATCCTGAAGGTTCGTCTCCGCGGGAAGGAGCAGGCCCGGGAAAGCGAAACCGTGCCCCGTCGTCGGGCATCGGCCGCTTTGCGAATTGAGCTTTGGACCGCAGTCCCGGCACCCTTCCCGGCGATGCAGCTGTCCAAGGCCGTGATCACCGTGGCGGGCAAGAACCAGCGGAACCTGCCGCTCCAGTCCCTGGTGGATCGTGACGGGGTGGCCAAGACGGCCCTGGCGATCATCATCGGAGAGGCGCTTTCCGCCGGCGTGGAGGAAATCGCGCTGGTGGTGGCGCCCGGGGATACCGGGGTGTACCAGGCCGCCGCCGGCGGGCATTCGGGACGATTGCAATTCATCGAGCAACCGGAACCGCTGGGCTACGGACACGCCGTCTGGTGCGCACGGGAGTTCGTTGGAGCGCAACCCTTCCTCCTGCTGGTTGGTGACCATCTGTATGTCAGCGCGACCGATGCCGGTTGCGCACGCCAGCTGGTGGAGGTGGCGCGGATCGCCGAGGCCTCCGTGTCCGCCGTCCAGGCCACCCACGAAAGCAAACTGCCGCATTACGGCGCGGTTGGCGGGCGCCTCGTCCCCTCGCATCCCGGGTGGTACGAGGTGTCGGAGGTGCTGGAAAAGCCGACCCCGACCGAAGCCGAGCAGCGACTGGTCGTGCCGGGGTTGCGGGCCGGTCATTACCTCTGCTTTTTTGGGATGCATGTGCTGACCCCGGCGGTGATGGATCTGCTGGGCACATGCATCGCCGGGCGGGCAGGCACCAGCAGCGTGCACCTTTCCGATGCCCTCAACATGCTGGCCCGGCGCGAGAGGTACCTCGCGTTCGAGGCCCGGGGACGGCGCTACGACATCGGCGCCCGATACGGGTTGCTCACCGCACAACTGGCGCTCGCGCTGGACGGGGCGGACCGCGAAGAGGTGCTGTCCGGGCTGGTGGATCTGCTGGCGCAACGCGCCCGCTGAGGCGAGATGGGCACTGCCGGGAGGCCCTCCGGGTCATTGACGCACGGCGGCGCCGCCGCACGCTGGCGGGGTGATCGAACCGGATGCCCTGTTGAGCCACCTCGAACGTCGCCTTCCCGCCGCGCTGGACCTCCTCCGGCAAATGGTCGGGATCAACAGCTGGACGGAAAATCCGAACGGCGTGGACCACGTCGGACGAGTCACCGCGGAGGCGTTCGCACCGTTCGGCTTTTCCCGGCAGCTGGTTGCGTCCGCAGATCCCGCCCACGGACACCACCTGCTGATGACACGTCCGGGATCCGATCAGCGGACCATCGCCATGGTCTCGCATCTGGATACCGTGTTTCCGCCCGAGGAGGAGGTGCGCAACCACTTCCGTTGGAGCGTGGAGGGGTCCCGCGCCTTTGGTCCGGGAACCCACGACATCAAGGGCGGCACGGTGATGATGTGGTTGGTGCTCGATGCCCTCCAACAACTGGCCCGGCCGGCATTTGAGGCGACCACCTGGCGGTTGTTTTGGAATGCCGCCGAGGAGACGCTCTCTCCGGACTTTGGAGATCTGTGCCGGTCGCAACTGGGACCGGACACACACGCGGCGCTGGTATTTGAGGCCGAGGGACGGGGCCCTGGAGTCCGACGGATGGTGGTGGGCCGCAAGGGACGCGCCACGTGGCGGGTCCGGGTCTCCGGCCGCGGGGCCCATGCCGGCACCCAGCATGCGAGAGGCGCCAACGCCATTGTCCAGATCGCCCGCGTGGTGGACCGGATTGCCGCCCTCAGTGATGCCGACACCGATCGGACGTTCAACGTGGGAACGATCCGCGGCGGCGCGGGATTAAACCGCGTGCCGCACTTCGCGGAGGCCGAAGGCGAGTTCCGAGCGTTCACCCCGGCCGCCTATGCCGCCGGGCGATCACGATTCCTGAGCCTTGGAGGACCGGGAGACGTCATCAGCCCAGTGGATGGATTCCCGTGCACCGTTGAGGCGACCATTGTGAACGAGACCCGGCCGTGGCCCCGAAATCCGGCCACGGACCAGTTGATGACAGCGTTCCAAGCGATGGGAAGCGTCCTGGGCCAGTCGGTCGAACCCGAGATGCGTGGAGGGCTGAGCGATGGCAACCATCTTTGGGACCATGTCCCCACTTTGGACGGCCTCGGACCGTCCGGGGACAATGACCATTGCTCGGAACGAAGCCCGGATGGCACCAAGCTTCCCGAATACGTGGACCTTGATTCCTTCGTCCCGAAGGCCGCCCTCAACGCCCTCGCCATTCTTCGAATGCTCGCGCCGGGCTAGCGGGGCACCCACCAACGCATTACCCGCGAGCGCCTTGCCCGATCCCCAACGGGGGCCGAAACGAGAAAGCGCCCGCCCCGGCTTGCGCCAGGGCGGGCGCTCCAACCCAGAACCAACCTTCCGCACCACTCAGTGCGACGTTTGGTGAATGCAGCGGTGCAACTTGGATGCCACTCTTCCGCTGCGGGGCCTATCGGCGATCGAAAGCGGCGGATGCTTCGGCCATCTGGAGGCGAATGAAAGTCATAAGTATTTAATTACCAGATTTTTAGGTGAGAAATATCCGACCGCAAGCTCGCGATGAGCCGCTTGCATCGGCGACGGCTTTGCCAGAATTCGAGAAGCATCCGTCGCTTCACCGTGGGAAAATTCCCAGACAGCGTGGTGCTGTTGGGGAAAATCACCCGACGCACGACCCAGACGGACCCCGGGATTCCGGCCGTCAATTCCCGATATTGATGGCGTTCGTACGCCAGCGTTCGTTGACAGCCCAAAGATTGATGGGGCCCAGGGAGCGACCATGGCGCAAGTAGCGGACGCTGCCATCCGTAAATGCGTAATTGGACCCTCCGCCAATGCCACCCTTGGGTCCCCGGGTCCCGGCGCCATGAACGCTGTGGTTCAGGACATCCACGTCATTTCCCAATCCCTCGAGGAAGTCCATGTAGTAGTGGCCGCTTCCAAACAGCTTTTCCCCGAAGAGGATCGTCTCGCTGGGCTCGCGAATGGCCGTGTCCTTGAGCGTTCGACCGATGATGCTGTTCATGTTGAAGGCCTCGCCCATCTCGGCCGCAAAAAAGTCATTCCACCCGTTGATGATGTAGGTCCGCGGCGCGGAATCGCCGACCAGGTTCGGGTCGCGAACTCCGGTCGCCGGCTGGTTTCCCGACGACCCGCCGGACGCGTCCCTGCCGATGTCACTCGGGCACGCGAGGATCTTGACCGTTCTGTAGTAGGCCAACAAACGCTCGGGCCAGCGGGGACCGGTGTTGCGCTCCGGGAAGTCGCCCCCGTTGTCACCCGCATACAGGGTGGAGGCCAGACCCAGCTGGCGGACCTGGTTCACGCAGGCGATGCGTTGGGCCGATCCTTTTGCCTTGCCGAGGGACGGCAGCAACATGCCCGCCAGGATCGCGATGATGGCGATGACCACCAGAAGTTCGATCAGGGTGAAGGCGTTCCGTCGGAACGATGCGGGGAGTTGTTGGCGGCGCATGATGTCGGTATTCGGGACCCGCACTTCCCCATCACCCGGAGCTGGAATCCACTTCCGTCGAATCGTCCCGGCCCACGGTCCGTCGCTAACGCGACTGCCTATGGACCGGAAATCCTGGACGCTGATCGCCGTGGCACTGGTGTTGGGGACGTGGTACGTCCTCCGGTTTACGGACTTGGGACGCCGGCGCGACATTCAAATCAACGTGTCGTCACGCCCCTTCGCGCCAGGGACCGCGCCGGGCGAAGCCTTGCCCATCCTCTTCGGACTGGACCGCGACTGGAAACTGACACGCGTCCGGGTGGTCGCGACGGCCGGTCCGTCGGCGCCGCGTCCGCGCCCCATTTGGAATCTGGAGGCGCGGGCGGGTTCGGAGCCGATCCGGGGGTTTCGGTACGGGGACTCGATTGCCGGGATGCAGGGGGCCGGAGGGGCTGCCGCCGGGACGCTGATGCCGGGCGAGACCTATCGCCTCGAACTGGAGGCAGGTCGCGCGCGGGGATCCGTTGAGTTCACGCCGCAGGCCGCCGGGGATCCCTAAGTCCCGGGTGCACCCGGTGCACGCGCGAACCCGCACTCAGTAATTGTGGCGATGGTTGCGATCGGGAAGGCAGGAGAGCGTGACCGACGGAGACGGACCGTGGACCGCGCTGAAGCGGGACACCTTTCCCCGGCTCCCAATTCGCAGTCATGAATCGTTCGTTGTTCACCCTGGCGGCACTGGCCGCCGTCTTGTTCCTCACGCCCCCGCACGCGGGAGCCGGTCCCGACACCGAGGCGCCCCCGGAGGCGCCCCGGAAGTCCTCAACGCCCGCCGGAATTCCCTTCCGGGGGCAGGTCGGATCGGTGGATCCGGCCGCCATGACCGTCACCCTGGCCGGAAAAAAGCGCGATCGGGTGCTCCACATCACCGGCCAGACCCGGATCGAGCGGGACGGTCGGACCGCCGTGATTGGCGACATCCGCCCCGGCGACCAGGCCCGGGGATCGCTGGCCAAGGATGCTGAAGGCCGGGAGGTCCTGTTGAAGGCCACCTTCATTGAGGCCGCGGGCAGCACGGCATCGGCGGGACTCTAGGCCGACGTGCTTGGACCCATCACCCACGGGCGCGGCGCGGCGGGCGGCTCTCCGTCCGCCGCGCTTGCTTTTTTGTCGAATCCGCAACCGCGGCGTCCTACGGTCCCCGGCAATCCGGAAACGCGGTTTCGCGCACACGGCACCACTGACACGACGACCCCTTCATGCCATGGGTTTGATGGATTATCTAAAGACGCAGCTGCTCGACATCATCCAGTGGGAGGACGACTCCCGGGACACGTTGAGCTGGCGGTTCCCCGACCAGGACAAGGAGATCAAACGCGGCGCCCAGTTGATCGTGCGCGAATCCCAGGTCGCCCAGTTCGTGTACCTCGGCCAGTTCGGGGACGCCTTTGGTCCGGGCAAGCACACGCTGGTGACGGACAACATTCCCATCCTGTCCACGCTCAAGGGCTGGAAATACGGGTTCGAATCCCCCTTCAAGGCCGACGTGTACTTCGTGAACACCCGCCTGTTCACGGGCAACAAGTGGGGAACGCAGAACCCGGTGATGATGCGCGACGCCGATTTCGGGATCGTCCGCCTGAGGGCCTACGGGACGTACGACTTCCGGGTCGTGGAGGTGCAGACCTTCCTGCGGGAGGTCGCCGGGACCGACCACCATTTCCGTCTGGACGAGTTCTCCGACACGATGCGGTCGCGGTTCGTGAGCGTGTTTTCGGACGTGCTCGCCTCGGCGCGCGTTCCCGCGCTCGACGTGGCCACCCGTTACTCAGAGCTGGGTGAGGCGTTGCTGCCGGTCTTGAACCCGGTGATGCGGGAGCGTTACGGGCTCGAACTGGTGTCCTTCATCGTCGAGAACGTCAGCGTCCCCGAGGAGGTGGAGAAAGCGATTGACAAGCGATCCAGCATGGCGGCCGTGGGCAACCTGAACGACTACGTGAAGTTCCAGATGGCCGAATCGCTGGGCAAAGGTGACGGCGCCGGCGGGGTTGCCGGCAGCGCGGCCCAACTGGGCGCGGGTCTGGCGCTTGGACAACAACTGGCCGCAGCGATGGCGGCCTCTCAGACGTCGCCGACCGCCGCTCCCGCGGCGGGCACCCCAGGCACCCTGCCGGAACTGCTCGGACCTGCGGACGCCGCACAGTTGCTGGGTGTCTCCGAGGCCGATGTGCTGGAGGCGCTCGGGGACGGGTCGCTCAAAGGCCGAAAAATCGGCAGCCAGTGGCGCATCCCCAGGACGGCGCTCGAGGAATTCTTGAAGGGTTGATTCCGGAAGTCCTCCCGGGGTTCGTCACGATCGGGTGACGTCCGGGCAACATTCTTTCTGGCGCGCCTTGCGGTGACGTGCTTTTCTTAAGTGCGTTGGACCCTCCTTCTCCCGGAAGGCCGGGGGAAGGGTGACGATCCCCAAAGTCACTATGAGCAAGAACACCGACCTCATCCGGGAAATCCTCAGGAGTTCCAAAAATTCATTCCGCGCCGCCACAGACCGGCCCGGCAAATCCCAAAAACACCGGTACGAACGCCGCAAGGCCCGGGAAATCCTCAAGCTGGCGGACTGGTCGGACGACCCCGTCACCGCCTGAGGCGCGAAGGCAGGCTTGCCCTCCCGGCGCCGACAGCCCAGAACAGCCTGCATGCTGTTCCGGGCTGCCCTGTCGCTGTTGCTCGCCCCCTTAGCCGCCACCGGCTCGGACTGGCCTCGATTTCTAGGACCCACGGGTGATGGGGTCTCGCCCGAGACCGGCTTGATCACCCGCATCCCGGAGTCCGGCCCGAAGGTCATCTTCGACCGGACGGTGGGGACAGGCTATTCGGCCCCGTCCGTGGGTCACGGTCGGCTCGTCCTCTTTCACCGCATCGGCAACGAGGAAGTGGTGGAGGCGTTGGATCCGGCGACCGGCGCTGCGATTTGGAAACGCGGCTACCCAACCGCCTACCAGGATCCCTTCGGCTACAATAACGGACCCCGGTGTGCGCCGATCCTCACCACGGAACGCGTGGTGACTTTCGGGGCCGAGGGAAAGCTGACCGCACTCGACCCCGCCACCGGAGAAATCCTCTGGCAGCGGGACACCGCCAGGGATTTCGAAGTGCCGGAGGCGTTCTTTGGAGTGGGCTCAACGCCGTTGCTCGAAGGAAACCGCCTCCTCGTCATGGTCGGCGGGCAGCCGGATTCCGGGGTGGTGGCGTTTGATCCGGAGTCCGGCCGGACGCTTTGGCAGTCGGTCGGCCGCAGCAACTGGGAGGGTCAGGCCATGTTGGGGTGGCCCGGTGAACCCCCGGTGCGCTGGGGTGAGTGGTGGAAACAGGCCAGCTACGCCTCACCCGTCGCCGCCACGATGCACGGCAGGCGCCTGGTCTTCTGCCTGATGCGTCAGGGGCTCGTCGCCCTCGACCCGACCGATGGCAAGGTCCAGTTCTCCCGGTGGTTCCGCGCCCGGGTTGAGGAATCGGTCAACGCTGCCAATCCAGTCCTCCTGGGCGACGACATCCTCATCTCCAGCGCCTACTACAAATCCGGCTCCGTCTCGCTCCGCGTCGCGCCCGATGTCACCCGGTTCACGGAGAACTGGAAGGGGCTCGGTCTT
This sequence comes from Verrucomicrobiia bacterium, assembly GCA_019634635.1. Classification (NCBI taxonomy): domain Bacteria; kingdom Pseudomonadati; phylum Verrucomicrobiota; class Verrucomicrobiia; species Verrucomicrobiia bacterium. The sequence continues at coordinate 32,951 of JAHCBB010000023.1, read as the reverse complement.
GAAATGCACTGGGCAACCCCCGTCCTTGTGGACGGTCACCTGTACGGATTCAGCGGACGCAACGAGCCGGATGCCTCGTTCCGATGCGTGGACTTTGCCACCGGCACGGTGCGGTGGGAGCGCGACGAGCGGTGGCGTGCGCACACCTCCTCCCAGCCCCCGGTCTTCGGACGCGGCTCATGCATCGTGGCGGACGGACGGCTGATCGCCCTGGGAGAGGGCGGATTGGTGGGGATGTTTCAGCCGGATCCGAATTCCTGCCGCGAACTGGGTCGCTGGCAGGTGCCGTCTCTCGAATACCCCTGCTGGGCGGGACCCGTCCTGGCCGATGGACGGCTCTATCTGCGCGGTGAGAAGCGCCTCGTCTGCCTCAGCCTCCGGCCATGACCCGGTCGGTTCGAAAAGGGCTCGGTGCCCGGGTACCGCACCGCGACAGGGCGCTTGCGGCGGTGCGCACACGGACTGACTGTCGCGGACGTGCGCAATATACTGGTCACCGGCGGTGCCGGTTTCATCGGTTCGAACATCGTCCGCGAGCTTCAGGCCCGGTTCCCGGAGGCGCGCCTGGTCGTGGTGGATGATTTTCGTTCCGGCGACTTCCGGAACCTCCGCGGATTCACCGGCGATTTTGTGACCGCCGATGTGTCGCGGCTCGACTGGTCCCGCCAATTTGGCGACGCCATCTTCGACGCCATCATTCACGAGGCGTCCATCACCGACACCACTGAACACGACGCACGCCTCCAGGGACACGACAACATCGAGGGCTTCCGGCGCCTGCTGGAATTCGCCGCGCCCCACGAAACCCCGGTGGTGTACGCCAGTTCGGCCGCCACCTACGGAATCTGCAGCGGTGTCCAGACTGAGGCCCAGCCCTCCGCCCCGGCCAACATCTACGCGTTCACCAAGGTCCAGCTCGACAACCTCGCCCGCGAGCACGCGCGCCGCCATCCGTCGTGGCGAATCGTCGGCCTCCGGTACTTCAACGTCTACGGCCCGGGTGAGGCCCACAAGGGCGCGGCGGCCAGCATGGTGTACCAGTTGTTCCAGCAGATCCGATCCGGACACCGCCCGCGCGTGTTCCGCGCCGGAGAGCAGCACCGGGACTTCGTTTATGTGAAGGACGTGGTGAGCCTCACGCTCCAGGCGCTCAATGCCCCACGGAGCGACATCTACAACTGCGGTTCCGGATGCGCGATCTCCTTCAACCGCGTCATCGCACTCCTCAACCGCGCGCTGGGCACCGACCTGGCGCCGGAATACATCGAGAACCCATTTGCCTTCTATCAACCGCACACGGAGGCGGACATGTCCAAAGCACGGCAGGAACTCGGATTCGTCCCCGAATTCCCGCCCGAGTCCGGCATCCCCGACTACGTCCGCAGCCTGTGCACCTCCTGATTCGCCCCATGCCCTCCAAGTCCTCGCGCCTTCGCCGTCCGGCAATCGTTGTTGCCGTACTTGTCGCCCTCCTGGTCGTCACCGGTTTGGTCGTGACCAGCGGCCCATTTCTCCGGGCCGTGGTCATTCCCCGGATTGGCGCCTCGCTCGGCAGCGACCTCACGGTCGGCGACATCCGCCTCCGCCCGTTTTCCTCGCTCGACGTCCGCACGATTCGCCTGACCCCCCGGGGTGGCGAAACGCTGTTCGCTGCGGACGCATTGCGAATCCGCTACCGACTGGGCGACCTGCTGCGCGGCCGCCTGGCGCTGCAGGAACTCTCGCTGGAGGACCCGGTGGTGACCGTGGTTTCGGCACCGGACGGCACCAGCAACCTTTCGGGCATCCTGTCGGACTCCCCGTCTGCAGCAGACTCCGGGAAAGGTGATCCCGGGTCGCTGGATCTCCGCAATCTTTCGATCCGCAACGGCACGGTCCGGATCCGGACGACCGGTGCGGACGGCGTTCGCGAGGCGGCGCTGAGCGAACTGCAAGTGACCCTTGATGTGCTGGCACCGGAAGTCCCCGGAAGGCTGACGGTCGGCGCCCGGTTTCAGGTCACGGCGGCCGCCACGAACTTGCTCGCCGGCGACGTCCGCGGTGAGTACGGCTTCGTCCTGAACCGGAAGCTCGCCCCGCAGGAAGTGAACGGATCGCTCCTTGCGTCGTTAGCTTCCGCCCAGGGTGCCTGGAGTGAATCCACAGGCCTGGCGGTGGAACTGAGTGCGGACTCCACCCGTTCCGAAATCCGCGGCATCCGGTTGGCCGTCACACGGTCCGGCCGCCCTGCAGGCGACATTCACATTTCCGGCCCCTTCGATCCCGATGCCGGCGAGGCGCGGATCGCATGGCGGGTGAACGGCCTGGGGCCGGAGGCCCTCGGGTTGGCGGGGGCGCTGATGGGCGTGGATTTCGGCAACACACAACTCGGCGCGGAAGGCCGTGTGGATGTCGCCCGCGGCGGGTCCGCCGTGGCTGCCCAGGGCAAGGTGACGGCCAATCCGTTCATGGTGCGCACGAGCACCACTTCGCTGCCCGAACTCTCGATCGAGTCCGCATTCCGGATGCGCTCGGATCTGGAGGCAAAGACGGCGCTGATTGAGACGGCAGACCTGACGGTCCTCGAGGCCGGGCGGACGGTGCTCCGCGGTGCACTGGACCACGCAATGCCGCTGGCCTGGGGGCCCAAGGCGCCGGCGGTCCGGGATGCGACCTTCACGCTGACTCTCGACAACCTCCAGCTGGAATCCTGGAAAGGACTGCTCGGCGCCCAGGCACCTTCCGGACGGGTCGCTGCCGTCACCCGCCTGACGGTGGAACAAGGCGGAGCCCGCATGCGGCTCCAGTCCGACGGGACCGCCGGCGACCTCCGGTTTCCCCCCGCCAATCCGGGAGCCACTGCCGCGGAACTGGACGTTCAGATGACCCTTCAGGTCCTCGTCGAGGACTTCGATCTGGTCCGGGTCGAACGGCTCGATACCACGGCCCGGCATCAAGGAGAGGTGCTGCTCACCTCCACCGGATCGGCACGGGTCCATTTGGGGACCGGCGAATCGGGCGCCCAGCTCAACACGATGTTGGAACTGCCGGCGCTGCTCGGCGCGTTTCCTGTCCCCGACCTTGCGCTGCAATCCGGAACGGGCGCCCTGGGCATTCAGGTGGAACAGCGCCGCGGAGCGACCGAAGGTACGATCGGGTTCGCATTGACCGGGGTATCCGGAGACGTTGCCGGATATCGCCTCAAGGATCAGCGGGCGGATCTCCAACTGGCGGTCGCGGCACAAGGGCCGGTGGTCGAGGTGTCCCGAATCGCCGTCAATCTGCCGCCGACCGACCGCGCCTCCAACCAGCTTGGAGGCAAGGGGCGACTCGATTTCTCGATTCCCGGCCGGATTTCTGGCGAGCTCGCCGCCACGGCCGACTCGCTGGACCTGACCCCCTGGGCAGGCCTGCTCACGGAGGGCAAGTCGTCCGGTTCGCGAACGGCCCAACCCACTCCCCCCTCCGGAGAACCCGCGGCGCCGGTGGATCTACCGGTGGGGCGGTTGACGCTGGACTCCCGGATTGCGACCACCTACTTCAGGGAGGCGGTGGTGTCCAACTGGGTTTCCCGGATCGAGATGTCGTCCAACCGAATTCGCCTCGACCCGGTGACCCTCGAACTGAACGGCGCCCCCGCGTCGCTGCGTGCCGACCTTCAGTTGTCCGAGCCCGGGCACCGCTATGATGTGAACGCGATGGTGAAATCGGCGCCGTTGAGGCCGCTGGCGACGTCGCTGCTGTCCGGAACCATGCCACAACCGGAGGGGACGCTGGACGCCTCGGTGGACCTGACAGGCGTGACGTCTGACCCCGTCCGGCTGCGACGCGAACTGGCAGGCACAGCCTCCCTGTCGGGCACCAACCTGAACTACCAGATCGCCACGTTGAAATCCCCGATGATGCAGGTTCTCGTCCAGGTGCTCTCGAGCTCGCTGCAGCTGCCCTCGATTTCCGAGGCCCCGCTGCAATGGATGCAGGCGGAGATCAAGGCGGGACAGGGCGTGGTCACCCTCACCTCGGCCGGTGCCGGCAGCGACGCCTTCCGCGCCACGGCACGCGGTGAAATTCGCCTTGCGGATGTCACCGCCGACTCCGGCCTGTCATTGCCCGTCACGGTGAGTCTGCCCCGCGATGGGGCATGGGCCGACCTGCCGGCTTTTCTGACCCTCAAGGGCACCCTGGGCAGGCCGCGTCCGGAAGTGGACGCTCTGGCCCTGGCGCAAACGCTGACCCGTCTTCCCGGGGCAGCTGGGGAATTGGGCGCCCGCGGTGTGGAGAAGCTGGGCACCGTCCTGGACAAGGCCCTGCAGGGGAGCTCGGGCACCAACACCGGTGCGGGTTCCCGACTGCTCCGGGGATTGCTGGGTGCGCCGAAGTCCCCGACCAACGCGCCCCCGTCGCCAACGCCCGACCCCGGCAACCCGCCGGCACCGCAGCCCTGACCGCAGCCTCGCGTGATCGCGTGCCTCCCGCGTTCGTCCTGACCTGCCTCGCAGATCCCTCGCAGCAATCCTTGGGCGGACGCCGCGACGGCGCCCGGATCCCCGGCATCCGCGCCCAGTCGTCATACGCGGCAGACGGACGGCGTGACAACGGCTGCACCACCGCGAGGGTCGGATCGCGTCATCCGCACTCCGGAGGGCCTCGACGCCTGTGAGATGGGCGGGCGAATGGGCGCCCACCCGCGGCCGGACCCGGAACTCGCGGCCTCCCGCGACTGGCGTTGCCGCAGGCGAACTGGTTTGCTGCCGCCATGCCGCTGGACACCTATTTCAACAACACCGCCGCGGAGATTTACCACGTGCGGTCCCGGGCGCCCGGCCCCCAGGGGCGGCTGCCGATCACGGCGACGATGCTTCGGGAGGAACCCAGCGGTCATCTCTTCGGACTCAGCCAGAACGCAGGCATGGGCTGGGATCCCGCGGAGGCGGGACGTGACCCCTTCCTGATCCTTTCCACCCAGGGCGGTGTACGGGCACCTGACGGAACGCCGGTGGCGCTTGGATACCACACCGGACATTGGGAGATCGGGGAACTGGTTCGCGCCGCCGCCGAAGAACTGCGCCGGCTGGGCAAAGTCCCGTTTGCGGCGTTCGTGTCGGATCCCTGCGACGGACGGACCCAGGGCACCCCGGGCATGTTCGATTCGCTGCCCTATCGCAACGACGCGGCCATCGTATTCCGACGGTTGATCCGGTCCCTGCCCCTGCGGCGCGGCATTCTCGGAGTGGCCACCTGCGACAAGGGGCTTCCCGCGATGATGATGGCCCTCGCCGGAGTCCCCACGCTGCCCTCGGTGCTGGTGCCGGGCGGCGTGACCCTGCCGCCGGAATCGGGCGAGGATGCCGGAACGGTCCAGACCCTTGGCGCCCGATTTGCGCACGGACTGGTCTCACTGGACGAGGCCGCCGAACTCGGATGTCGCGCCTGCGCCACCCCGGGCGGTGGGTGCCAGTTCCTCGGCACCGCGGCGACCTCGCAGGTCGTCGGCGAAGCCCTGGGCCTTTCCCTGCCCCACTCCGCCCTCGCGCCCAGCGGCGAACCGGTCTGGCGGGACCTCGCGGTGACCTCCGCCGCCGCCCTGGCCGCCCTCGCCGCGGCGGGCCGCACCACCGCCGACCTGCTCTCCGACGCCGCGATCCGCAATGCCATGACGGTGCACGCCGCGTTCGGCGGCTCCACCAACCTGCTCCTGCACATCCCCGCCATTGCGCACGCCGCCGGACGGCGACGTCCGACGGTCGCCGATTGGACCGCTGTGAACCGCGCCACGCCGCGTCTCGTCAGCGTGCTGCCCAACGGTCCCGTGCATCATCCAACGGTGCGCGTCTTCCTCGCGGGAGGCGTTCCGGAGGTGATGCGCCACCTGCGCGATCTGGGCCTATTGTCGCTGGACGTCCTGACGGCCACCGGCCGCTCCCTGGGCGAGGTGCTGGAGGCCTGGGAACGGTCGGAGCGCCGGTTGCGGTTCCGCGAACAATTGAGGGCCCTGGACGGTGTGGATCCCGACGACGTGATCCTGCCACCACCCAGGGCCAAGATCCGCGGATTGACCAGCACGGTCACGTTTCCCCGCGGCAACCTGGCGCCCGAGGGATCCGTGATCAAATCCACGGCCATTGACCCCTCCGTTGTGGACGCCGACGGGGTGTACCGCCACGAAGGGCCCGCACGTGTGTTCACCTCGGAACGGGACGCCATCGCGGCGATCAAGCACGGGCGGATCGCGGCCGGGGATGTCGTGCTGCTGATCGGCGTCGGGCCGCTGGGGACCGGCATGGAGGAAACCTACCAGCTGACCAGTGCCCTGAAACATCTGCCCTTCGGCCGCCACGTCGCCCTGGTGACCGACGCCCGATTCAGCGGCGTGAGCACCGGGGCCTGCATCGGGCATGTGGGACCGGAGGCGCTGGCAGGTGGGCCGCTGGGCCGCGTCCGCGACGGCGACGTGATCCGCATCGAGATTGACCGGGCCGCATTGACCGGCTCGGTGGACCTCGTGGGCGAGGGCGGACGGCGCTTTGATCCGGAAGTGGGGGCCTCAGTGCTCGCGTCACGCGAGCCGCATCCGGAGCTGGAACCCCATCCGCAACTGCCGGCCGATACCCGGTTGTGGGCATTGCTCCAGGCGCCCGGCGGGGGGACCTGGGGGGGATGCGTTTACGATGTGGATGCCATCGCCGCGCGCCTGGGAGATCGTGTGGGAACGCAACCTTGTCCGCCCGCCGGGTATCCACACAGCATTTCGCCGCAATGCCCGAGCCCCTTTCCGATCCCGACGCCGCACTGATGCTTCGGGTGAAGGCGGGTGACCGCGACGCCTCCGACGCCTTCGCGCAGTTGGTGACGCGATGGCAGCAGCCGGTGCTCTCCTTCGTGTTTCGGACCCTGCCCGACCCGGAGGAGGCGGAAGACATCGCCCAGGGGGTGTTCGTCCAGTTGTGGCGGAGCGCCGGACGATACCAGCCTTCGGCCCGGTTCAGCACGTTTCTGTTCACCATAGCCCGCAATCTCACACTGAATGAAGTTCGAAGGAGGCGCCGGCATCCGGCGGCCTCACTCGACGAGGAACCGGAGCCGGATGGACGCGGGGCCCATGGGCGCCTTCCGGATCCCACAACGCCCGGCGCCGACGTCCACCTGGAACGTGCCGAGCTCGTTGCCAGAATTGAGGAGGCCCTGGCCGCGCTCCCGGAGAAGCAACGGACGGCCCTTTTCCTGTGCCGCGAAGGTGAACTCAGTTACGAGGAGATTGGAGCGGTGTTGGGCACCTCAGTCCCGGCCACCAAATCCCTGATCCATCGTGCCCGCGAAGTCCTGAAGGCGCGCCTCAAGCCGTATCTGCGGACGGGTGAATGGGATGCCGGGTGACGCTGGCGGCATCCGTGCCGCCGGGTTCACAGCGCCGGCGTTCCGGATCGGATGCCTCACGTTGCCTTGCGTCCGGTCAGGAAATGCGTCTGAAGAACTCCCATGCCCTTGATCGGAATCGCCCCGCGGGGTTCGAACTCAAATTTTCCCGCGAGTCGCCCGGCCACCGCCGAGGTCACATGAATGCGGTCGGGAACCCCATGCGATTCCATCCGGCTCGCGGTGTTCACCGTGTCCCCCCAGAGGTCGTAGCTGAACCGGTGGCGGCCGATCACGCCCGCCACGACCGGTCCCGCATGCAGACCAATCCGAAGCCGCAGCGGCGGATCGGTCCGCTCACGCAGGTCTCCGATCACCTCGAGCATTTCCAGGGCAAGGTCCGCGGCGGCCTCGATGTGGTCCGGACGCGGTTCCGGAACCCCGCTGGCAGCCATCCACGCATCCCCGATCGTCTTGATCTTCTCGATGCCATGGCGGTCGGCGAGGCGGTCGAAGCGGGTGAAGATGTCGTCCAGCAACTGGACGGTGTCCGGCGCCGGGAGGGTGGCGGCCAGCCCGGTGAATCCGGCCAGATCCGCGAACAGCACTGTCGCCTCGTCGAGGGCGTCCACGATGGTGCCCCCGCCCTGCTTCAGCCGCTCGGCAATGGGGGCGGGCAGGATGTTCAGGAGCAGGCGTTCCGAGCGCGCCTGCTCCTCGCCCACCTGGGCCGCCAACGCCCGCTCCTGATCGAGCAGCCGCTTCTTCTCCAGGCACGCCGCAATGCGGGCCCGCAGCAGTGCAGGGTTGAAGGGCTTGGTCAGGTAATCGTCGGCCCCCGCCTCGATGCATCGTGCAATCCCCGAGCCCAGGTCAAAGCCCGAGATGATGATCACCGGGATGTCAGCCACCTCCGGATCCCCCTTGAGCCGGATGAGCACCTGGTAGCCGTCGAGCCCAGGCATCAGGATGTCCAGCAGTGCTAGATCATGCGCGCGGGCCCGGAGTGCCTTCAGGGCCTCCAAACCATCGGCCACCACGGTCACGGTATAGCCACTGCGGGTCAGACATCGCTGGAGAATCTCGCGGTTGGACGCATCGTCGTCGGCCACCAGGAGGCGTCCGCGGCACGGTGCCGGCGGGGGGCCGGCTGGCGGGGTGACGAAGGAGAGGGTCGGACGCAGCACCGGTCCGGACGCAACGGTGTCGGCGGGGTCCGGATGCCGCAACGGCATCAACAGCTCCTCCATCAACCCGAGCCAGGTGCGGGCAGCCTGCTGGATGCGGCGGAGGTCGGGAAGGAACTGGTCCAATTTGCGCTCCACGGCCAACTCCTCCAGCAGCTCGCCATGACCGATGATGTGGTTCACCGGCGTGCGCAGGTCGTGCTGCAGGCGGGCCACCTCGATCGTCTCGGTCTGCAGCCGGTGCTCATCCAGATAGTGGCTGATCAGCTCGATCAGGCGCCGGCCCCCACTGCGGATCCGTTCAAGGTCTCCGACCAGATCGGCAGGCAGCGCCTCGTCCTCAAGGAGAATCTCTGCATAGCCGACGATGTGGTTGATCGGACCGCGCAGGTCATGCCGCACCTTGCTGAGATCGAGCGGGGACACGGACATGGACTCAGGCGGGGGGTGTCCCCGAAGGGGCACCCCGGGGGGCGTTGAGCAGTCGCTCGATCTTTGAGAGCAACCGGGGCAATTCGATCGGTTTGGTATCGAAGTCATCACAACCGGCCTCGCGGGCCTGCCGCTCATCCTGCGGCATGGCGTGCGCCGTCAGCGCGATCACCGGGATCTGTGAGGTGATGGGGTCGGCCTTGAGGCGGCGGGTGGCTTCCCATCCGTCCAGGACTGGAAGGCTCATGTCCATCAGCACGATCTCGACACCTCCTGCCTGCGCCCGGGCGAGGCCCTCCGCCCCGTCACAGGCGAGGACGACGGTGTACCCGCGGCGTTGCAGACGCCGGGACAACATGTCCCGGTTCAACTCGTTGTCCTCGACCAGAAGGATTTTCGGCATGCCCCACCCCGGGAACGAGCCTACGCCCCGCCCCCGCCCGGAAACAAGCCGGGCTTCTCGGGCGCTGCGATTCAGACACTGGGGGAGAGGAAACCGGATGATGGTCGCCGATGAATCCGCCGGGACTTGATTCGGTGGCCCTCAGTTCCGCGGGTCATTCAGCCCAGAACGATGTCGGGCGGTGGCCACACCACGAGACCCGGCTCACGGAGGGTCGTCTTGAACCAGAGCCATGCCCTTCCGCTGATCTGTTCGAGGAACAGGTCGGCACTCGTTGCCGAAGGCAGGTCGGTGATCGTTGCGGTGACGGTTCGGGTGGCATTCGCCGGGACGGTCACGGTGGCGGCTCCGACGAGGGTACCACCGAGGGCGAGGAACCGGAATCCGACCGGATTGGAGACCGCGCGAACGGTGAACGAGAACAGAAACGTCCCAACACCCGAATACCCATAAGATTCGGACTTGAAGCGGGTGAGAATGATTCCCGGTTCTCCGGTCTCCCACGACGCAAATCCGGTCGGAAACGAGGAGCTCTCCTGACTGTCGAACTGCGTGGCGCGGATCAGCGCCAGATTGGTTCCCGGTCGTCCGACGGTCCGGCTCGGGCTCAATGTTTCAAACGGCAGCGGCCAGCGAAGTCGTGCCTCCCGGATTTCAGGCATGGCCCCTCCGAGAATCTCCCGGGACCACCCCGCCGGGCTCAATGAGGGCTCCTGGTCCTGCAGGCGAAGGGATCCGCGCGGTGGACGGGTGAGCGCGCGCAGGGCGGATGCCGATGTTTGTCCTTTGGGCTTTCTCATGGAGGCGGAGCGTATGCCGAACGTCGCAGGCTCAACAAGGCCGGACTCCTCCATGCATCCTCTGGAACTCCCGCGCGCTCCCGGGACGGGAGCCGACCCGGAGTCCGAGGGACTGCGGACCCTTGCCGGGAGGACTTCCGTCGGCTCTCGCCGAACGTCACGAAATCGTGGCAGTGGCAACCCCGCGGGGAGATCGCTAGCGTCCTCCAACGCGGCAAACGCCCGCACCATTTGATTCACCGCATGAAAGCCGCATCGCTTCCGGACCCCATCGCCGCCGCTGGCGTCCGATTCATCCTCCTGATCCTCTGCCTCGTGGCGCCGGTGGCGGCACAGCCGGAAGGTGCCGCAAAACTGGAGATTTCCGTCGGGACCGACTTCACGCTCGTCATCCCGCGCTCGGCACTCGGCCGGGACCACCTGATGTCCGCCTCGCGCATTCCCCAGGCCCTGGCCGCCACCAGCACCGGGCTGTCAGGAAAAATCGTCCGGTTCGAGGCGTTTCATGACGGCGTGGATCTCTACGAATCCACGGACGGCCTTCTGGTGACCCGGGATCTGCCCGCCCGGCGCCTGCTCACCACCTTTCCCATCGTGGCGCAGGACGACACGAAGGTTGTCATTGACTTCAACCGGGGCATGCGCCGGCTGTACACGGACATCTGGTATGCCGGCAGCCGCCGCTTCGCGATGGCGTCGCGGGACGAGTCGCTGGAAATCCCCCAGTCGCGGGTCTTCGCCGCGGAAAAGCGGGACGACCTGCTGGTCATCCGCCAAAGCGTCCAGGTCCGCGACCGCGAGCAGGACCCCAACCTCGAGCAGCGGTTCGAGGTCCGCTACTTCTTCACCCCGTACACGCCCGGGACGAATCCGGGCCGGGAGGCACCGGCGACGGACCTGCGCTATGCGCGATTTTTCGAGACGCAGGCGCAACTTGAGGACACCACCGGCCGCGCGTCCCCGAAGATGGCGCGCTTCAACCTCTCCCGGCCGCTGGCCTTCCACCTGAGCGCCAACACGCCGCCTGAATATGTCCAGGCCGTGAAGGACGGCATCCTCTACTGGAATCGCGCCTTCGGAACGAATCTCCTCACCGCCGGGGTGGCGCCCGAGGGGGTGACCGCACCCGACCCGCGGTACAACATCGTGCAATGGGTGCCATGGGACAACGCGGGCTTTGCGTACGCGGACCTCCTGCTCGATCCGCGCAACGGCGAGTCGCAGCACGGCCAGGCGTACATGACCAGCGTGTTCGCCCTCAGCAGCAAGGCACGGGTGCGGGCGCTCCTGCGGGCCCTGCGCGGGATCGCCGCCGACGCCAGGGACGGCCGGACCCCCGGGGCGCCGGACGCACCCGGGGGTTTTCCCTGGATGAGCTCAGACGGCGTCTGCCAGGTCCATGCGATCGAATTCGCGATGCAATACGCGCATGGCCTCCAGGAGCTGCTGGCCGACGAGGCGCTGACCGACGAGGCGGTGCTGCAGGCGTCGCAGGACTATGTGCGCGAGGTGGTCGCTCACGAGGTCGGGCATGTCCTCGGATTGCGCCACAATTTTGCCGGCAGCCTTGGCGCAACGCTGAACCACCGCGAACTGGACGAATGGTTCAACGCCTACGTCGCCGGCGAATCCCTCGACGCTTACACCAACCGGTATGCCTCGACCTCGACCATGGAATACATCGCCTTCAAGGCGGCCCTTCAGGTCGGCTGGTGGATCCGCACGCAGTCCAGCCCCCTCCCGCACGATCGCGCAGCGATCCGCTGGGGCTACTTCGAGAGCGAAGAACCGCGCGAGGGGAGAATGCTCTTCGGCACCGACGACCAGGTGCCCGTTTACGGCGATCTCCGTCGCTTCGATTTCGGGACGGAGCCGGTCGTCGGCGCCTACGTTGAACTGGCCGAGACGCTTCGCCTGCTGCCCAACCGGACGATCGAGGAGTTCATTGCGGCCCGGGCCCCGCGCGATCCGCGCGACCGGGTGCCGCTGGCCGAGGTAACGCTCCGGCCTCGCAGCGAGGCGCAGGCGGTCGCGACCCGGTTCGCGGACATGCTGGCCTGGTTCCGTGCCGGCACCCGCTCGCTGCGGGTGGAAAATGACTTCGACTTCATCGGTGATCTCAACCAGCAGGACCGGGCCCGGGCGCACTGGAAGTCGCTCAACGGGCAGCTGGAGCGCCTCGGCGGCGTGGACCGCGCGCTCTTCGGCTTCCTGCCGCTCGACCTGAAGCTCGAACTCAAGGACGTCCCGAAGGACGCACCGGTGGTCGAACAGATCGCCGCCACCAACCTGCTCGCAAGGCTTCAGCGGCTGCTGGACGCGCCGGCATACACCAACTTCGTCGGCCTCGACGAAAAGCGGTACACGTTCACTCCCGAGGAGAAGGCGCTCATCACCGACCGCGCACGACTTCACTTTGAGGAATTCGAACGCGAGGTCCTCAAGCAGGTCGGGCTCCGCCTGGAGGACGCGCCCCGCGACCTTGGCATGGCCGCCAATGAGGCCATCGGCGAAGACGACATCACGGCGGTGCTGGAGAAGAGGATCATGGATTTTGCCCGATGGATCCTCACGGCCAAGGACGACGCCCGACGACTCAAGGGCAAGGTGGACAAGAGCATCGTCGAGGTCGTGGACTACCGGTTCGACCACGAAACGCGCCTCGCCGCCGCCAAGGCCTTGAACGACAAGACCGGCTCCTTCCGCGGCTGGGCGCTCGATGCCAAGGCCGAATTGAACAAGCATCTCAAGGAGGACGTGGAAGGCGCCTTGAACATCGGAAACTTCAAGGAATTCAAGGACTCGATGCTCTCGCGAACCTTGCGCGATTGGTACCTGAAGCAGCAGGACATCCTCGCCCTGTTGCCGGCTCCCAAACCCGAGCCGCCGAAATAGGCCCCGTCCGCGGCGGCAACCGACCCTTCCCGACCCCGCAGGCCTCGCATTCACGCGAAGCCGATCCATGGACTGCCGCAAACGTCCACCTGGGCTGTCGGACCCTGTCTCCCGCTGTCCGCGGAGCGCCTACCCCTGGCCGCTCTGTCATCATGATGGTCGCTGAAACGGCATTCGCCCCCCACTGACAGCATTCAAGACGGGCTTGTACCAATCGTCCTCCCCAAATCCGCCGATGCCCCGCCTTCCCGCAATCGGTTCCACTGCCCTTTGCTTCCGGACGTTCGAATCCCCGGAAGCCGGGCATGAAAACCTACCGGTCCCGCAACCTCCGCAAATCCCCGGTGTGGCAGTGTGTCCAGCGTCACCACGACACCTTCGTGGACCGCTATCCCGACGCCTACGAACCCCGCCTGGGCCCCCTGCGCCCCGTCGTCTCCGCACCGCCCTGGGATTGCCTCGCGGACGCCCCGCCTTCCTCCTCACCCTCCACACCTTCGGCGAATACCTCGACTTCCACCCCCACATCCATGCCCTCGTGGCCGAGGGGGTGCTGTATTCTGAGGGCCAATGGCACCCGGCTCCCGAGATCGCCCACGCCATTCTGGAGTCCGCCTTTCGGGACCGGATCTTCGCCGAACTCCTGCGGATGCGTCGGATCTCCCCCCCAACTGGTGGAGCGCATGCGCGGCTGGAAGCACACCGGATTCAACGTGGACGCCGCCCGGAGTGTGTCCCCGGAGAATCGCGCTGAACGGGAGGCACTCTACCAGTAGTTGGTCCGGCGATGCCCGGGGCGGAAATGGGAACAAAGCGCTTGTTCACAGGATGTTGTGTTTGATTTAACCTCCCCTCCATGTGCCACCGATTTCTTCGTCCCCGCCTTTGTACCTTCCGATGCTTCCGAACCCAGCGGTCATCGCCTGTCCGAAGGCATAAATCACAACAACGAAAACCAACAAGCGAGTGATCTGTGCAACGAATCCTTCCTAAAACCCCTGCCGTGGGCATGGGGGTCGCTGTCGCCGGACTGGCGACGTGCCTCCTGAGTTCAGCGGCCCTTGGCCAGACGATTCCCAACCCCAGTTTTGAGGCCAACAGCTTCGCCGTCGCCCCGGGCTATGTGATCGACAATGGCGACATCACCGGTTGGACCACCGACTTCCCGGGCGGGGCCGGATTGAGTCCGGCCGGAGGGGACGGCACCTTCGCCGACAACGGGACCATTCCCGACGGCAGTGCCGTGGCCTTCCTGGCCGGTGGCGGCACCCTGGCGACCACCGTCACCGGCCTGACCGCCGGAACGACCTACAAGGTCTCCCTGCGCGTCAACGCCACCACGGCGCGGACACCCATCCTGCGGGTGACCGTGGACTCCGCCGACATCATGGCCCTGTCGGTTTATTCCGTCAGCGGCACGGCCCCGTACCAGCACGTCGCGTTCGAGTTCACCGCGGCGGCGGCCACCGCGGCCCTGGGACTGGTCAACGATGCGGATGGCGGTCAGACGCTCCTGATGGACAACCTGACCATCGCGGAAAGCAGCGGGCGATGGACCGTGGAGCCGTGGACGGACGACGGCACCTCCGGCGTGGACAACCAGTATGTCTACACCCATGCCTACAGCTTCGGCACCGGCAATTCGTCGGTGGTGAATGGCGTGCCCTTCGTCGGCGTGGGCGGGCCCAATCCCAGCGTCGCGGGCAAATTCGCCGCGACCCGGTTAGGCAATGTGTTCAATGGCGACGCGAACAACATCACCGGAGGGAGCAGGGGCCTGGCCACCGACTTCATCTACTCCGGGGCCAATGTGAATGCCGGCGAGTACCAGAGCATCGCCCTTGAGGGGTTGACTCCGGGGACGGAATACGTGGCCACCCTGTTCTCGGCCGGATGGGAAAGCCCGACCACGTCCGCCCGCTGGGCCACCTTCAGCGTTGGGGACGACCGGTTGACGCGGAACCAGGACGAGTTTGACGACAACAACGGCATCCGCCTGTCCTACCGCTACACGGCCGACGCCAGCGGGGCCGTGGTGCTCAACATCGCCCCGATGAACCCGGTCAACGTGAGCATCCACATCTACGGCTTAAGCAACCGTGAGGCCGTGAGCCGCAACGTCGCGCCCGGCATCACGGTGCCGCCGACGGGTGCCACGGTTTCCGCAGGGCTCCCCGTGGAGTTCAGCGTGAGCGCCTCCGGGTTTCCCGCCCCCACCTACCGGTGGCGCTTCAACGGCGAGGACATCCCCGGCGCCACCTCCAGCACCCACACCATTCCCGCCGCCAGCGCCGCCGATGTCGGCGAGTATGACGTCGTGGTGTCCAATACGCTCGGCTCGGTGACCAACGACGTCGTCCGCCTGGTCGTCGGGGTGCCTCTGCCCAACTCGAGCTTCGAGGTGGATTCGTTTCTCTCATGGCCGGGATACAGCGGCGACAATCCGGGGAACGCCAGCACCCCGCCCGGACCCAACGTGCCGATCACCGGTTGGCTCCAGAGCGCGCCGGAGAACAGCGGCATCAATCCGATTGAGAACGGGGAGTCTCCGTTCGCCGACAACGGGCGGATTCCCCACGGCCGGCAGGTGGCTTTCCTCCAGTCCCTCGACGTGCCCGTCACCTTCGGCCGGGCGGTCGAGGGCCTGACGGTGGGAGCCCAATACTACCTGCACTATTACGAGAATGCGCGGGCGGCGTCCGGAACCCCTGCCCTCGAGGTGTCGCTGGGAGGCACGGTCCTGGTGCCGGAGCACACGGTGCCCTCGGGTGGCTATCGGGAGGTCTTCAGTGATGTCTTCGCCGCGTCGGCCACATCCCTGGACCTGGTGTTCACCAAGAGCAGCCCCGGGGGCGGCGACACCACCGCATTGATTGACAACGTGGCGGTGGTCCCTGTCCCCGCCAACACGGCTCCGTTCATCGCCCGCAGCCCCTCCGGCGCCGCAGCCTATGTCGGCGGTTCTGCAACGCTTTCCGCGCAGGTCCTGGGCAGCCTGCCCCTGAGCTATCAGTGGTTCCGGGATGGCGTGCCCGTGCCCCAGGGGACGGGGCCGGCCCTGGTGCTCACCGATCTCCAGAAGCCTGCGGAAGGGAACTACACGCTCCAGGTCACCAACATCGCAGGCGCGGTGACGACCACCGCGGTGCCTCTGGCGGTGAACCGCCGGGTCCCGGGCCTTTTCAACACCGGGGTGGATGACACCCACGCATCCCTGCCGGACGGCGAGACCGACACGCACTATGAGCTCATCGTGAACCCCCACATCGAGTCCACGGCGGCAATCGTCCAGGATTCGACGGTGTTTCCCATCGTCAGCGGCCCCTGGCTGCTGAACACCGCCACGTCGAAGTGGATCGGGCCCGAGTTCAACACGGTGGCCGGCGCGGTGGGACTTTACACCTACCGCACGGAGCTGGACCTCACGGGACTGGATCCGCGATCGGTGGTCATCCGGGGCCAGTGGGCCTGCGACAACGCCGGCCGGGACATCCTCGTCAACGGGGTTTCCACCGGGAATCCCCAGAGTCCGGGCTTCGGCGCCTACACCCCGTTCGCCATTGAGGGCACGGAGGTCGCGTTCACGGCCGGAGTCAACACCCTCGACTTCATTGTCGAGAATGTGGACGCCATCGGATACACGGGATTGAGGGTCGAGATTCTCACCAGCAACGCGGATCCCGCCGGATCGCGCATGGAGATCAGCCGCAGCGGGGACACGGTGACGCTCACGTGGACCTCCACGGGCGCCGGGCCCCGGCTGCAGTCCGCTCCCGATCTGGACGGGCCCTGGACCGACGTCACGGGAGCCACCAGTCCCTACGTCACCACACCGGCCACATCGCCGTTGTTCTTCCAGCTCGTGCCCTAAAGGCCCGGATCAGGTGCCGCACGACCGGGAGCGGGAAGCCGCTCCCGGTCTTTCGTTTGGGTGGCCGGCATTCGCACACATGATCGGCCTCAACGGCAGTGTCTTGAACATCGGCGAGTACTTCGACGAAGCGGTGCAACTCGAATCCGGGAGTGTGTTGAACAACATCAACGCCGAGGCCGGATCCTCTGCCACCGGCAACCGGACGTTTGTAGACGGCGCGGGATCCCAATGGAACGTCTCAGGGCTGTTCAAAGTCCGGCCGACGGCCGGCGTGAACGTTCGCAACGGCGGGGCCGTGAACGCCGGCAACCTGCACTTCGACGAGCCCTCCTTTGGTTTGCTGAAATTGGTCATGTTCCCGGGTTGATCAACGGCACCGTCTCCAGTGGCGGGATGATGGCCTTGAAACCGTCCGGTTCGCTGCGCATCGGCGACGCCCCGGGGAGCGACGCGCGGCTCACCGTTTCACAAGCCGCCTCCCTGCTGGATGCGACGGCTGCGCCCGAGATCGTCGTGGGACGCGCCGGCAAAGGAACCTTGACGGTCGCGAATCAGGCGGAAGTGAAGGTGCGTCGTCTCCAGGTCGGTCACGATGCAGGGAGCGAAGGGGTGGTCACCCTCCTGACGGCCGGACAGGTGGAGGTCACCGGTGAAATTCGCATGGGTGCCGCCGCCGGCGGACAGGGCCAGTTGTCGGTCAACGGCGGGGCGGATGTTTTCGCTGGAAAGATCAGCCTCGGCCGTTCGAGCGCGGACAACAAACTCGTCGTCGATGGGGCCACCGGCGCGTCGAAGGTCCGTATTGCGAAGGAACTGCTGGCTGGCGAAGCGGGCCAGGGCGAGGTCGAGGTGCGCAATGGCGGCGTGCTCGAGTTCGCCGGTCCCGACCCGTTCGCGGCGGTGACCCCGGCATCGAATGACGGGGTTGGCGACGGCGGTCTGCTGGTGGACGGCACGGATTCGCGGTTTGATCTGCGCAACGGCGCACTGGGCATCGGCATCGCGGGTGCCGGACGGTTGACGGTGAGCAACGGGGGCGAAGTCCTGGCCCATTCGCTCGATGTCGGCGCAAACGGGCAAAACTCGCTCGTCACGATCACCGGCGACTTGTCGGCGGTGCGCACCACGGAAGGCATCCGGATCAGGAACGGCCGGATCGAGCTTGGGCAGGGAGCGTTGCTTGAATTGCAGACCGATGTCTCCACCGCCTCGTTGACCCTGATCGAGCCGGCTGTCATTTCGCTGAACGGAGGCGGCGTGAAGGTGGGCAGTGCCGGTGCGCCGCCCGGCGGAGTCGTGCGCGTGGACAATGGCCGGCTCAACGGCAGCGGCACCATCGAGGGAGACGTCGAAGTGGTCGCGCCGGGAACCATTTCACCCGGCTCGGGCGAAAGCCGGCGCGTCGTGATCACGGGCGACTTCGTGCAGTCGGGCGGAACGTTGATCGTCGAAGTGACCGGCGCCGCGCTGCCCAACAACGACCGTCTCGAGGTGGGGCGGGGCGTGGTGATCACCGGCGGCGAATTGAAGGTCTATTTCGCGGGCATCATGCCGCAGACCGGCCAGTCGTTTCCCTTCATTCAATTTGAGGAGAATTTCACGGGGACCTACCCCGTCGTCACGGTGCTTGGCTTGGAGCCGGGTTTCATGTTCTCGCAGCAGGTGGTTTCGCCCGGCGTCTTCGGGTTGGTCGCGCTGAATGACGGCCAGCCCTTGCCGCCGGGCTCGTCGCTGTCGTTGTCCGGCTTCCAGGTGAATGACCGAGGCGAAATCCAGTTCAATGTCTCCGGAACCCCCGGTCGGTTGACGCATGTTGAAGTCAGCGAAGATTTGATGAGCTGGAGCTCCTTTGACCGCCTGGAACTGCCTGCTGGAACACCGGCGACCCTCCGCGACGGCCGGCTGAACGTCCTGCCTGCGCGCTTCTTCCGGGCTGTGTCATGGTGAGGCGCGCGCCGGCCCGCTGGCCCCATGAATGGTGCGGAATCAAGCGTTGCCGGAGGTCAGCAACCGCCCCCTTGGTCATTACGCCGGGAGCGGACAAGGGTGGCCCAGCCGGATGAGAGGCAGCTTCGTGAACATTGATGCAGAGAGGCCCTGTCGAAGACGGGCCTTACCATTCCAATCCCCGACTGCGCCTCGCCCCGGGTGAGGTGTCTCCACGACCAGGGCACCAAGCCGCCGACCCACTCCGGGGCTCCCGGCCGGTGCCCAAGATTTTGACCCCATCACCCGCCGCGCCCCAATCGCCTCCACATTTCGGAATCCATGTTCCCCGGATTCCACCATTGCCCCGGGGTGGATCGGGTGGTAGGTCCATGCACCCTCAGGAGAAATATCAGACGCTGAGTTCTGAACACCCCCGGACCGTCATGTTCCTCTCTTCGATCGCCAGAGCCCTTTCCACCTCGCTCATGCTGCACGGCCTCGGCATCGAGCAGGTGGATGCGCAGCCCGTGCTGAGCCGGATCCATGAGTTTGCCGGATACGAATGCATCGCCCAGAACACCGGCCTGATCGAGGGGCGGGATGGAATGCTCTACGGCTGGATCGGTCACGCGGGCCAGCAGCAGCGAAGCGTGCTCTGGCGCATGGGACGGGATGGCTCCGGTTTCAGCATCCTGCACACCTTCGCCGGATTGGCCGGGGATGGCGAGAATCCCACAGGGTTGGTGTTTGGTTCCGATTCGATCCTCTATGGGGTGGCCGGAGATCAACGGTCGGAAGGGCGGGTATTTGCCGTCGGGCCGGATGGCAGCGGCTATCGTGTGCTCAAGCAATTCACCGTCGCGGCGGATCAAACCGTGCTTCCGTTTGGACTCATCGAGGCCGGCAACGGACGGCTGTATGGAGTGACGGGAACCGGCAGTCCTTTGGGAGCCGTATACGGCATCAACCGGGACGGAGGCGCCTTCGAAATTCTGGCTCGGTTCCAGCGGCCCACGTCGGATGGACAGTTCCCGCGCGGCCTCCTGCTCGAAGGTCCGGAGGGACGCCTCTACGGGGTAACCGCCTCGGACCGGAGCCAGTTCCTTGGCACGGTGTACCGGTTGAACCTGGACGGCTCGGGGTTCGAGACCATCCACCAATTCACCGGGAACGGCCTCGGGACCCAACCGGACAGCGGTTTGGTGCTGGCAACGGATGGTTACCTGTATGGGCAGGCGGCCCGAGGTGGCTCTGGAAACGTCGGGGGCGTGTTCAAACTGCGGCCCGGCGGTGATGGGTACCAATTCCTGCCGACCGGTCCGGGCAGCACGCAGTGGTACCGCAGCGTGGCCGAGAGCGGCGACGGGTACCTGTATGGAGCCCATCCGGGAGGTGGGGCCCAGTTCAACGGCACCCTGTTCCGAATCCGTCCGGATGGCTCCGATCTCGAGACGCTCCACGAATTCGCCGAAAACGCCGAACCGAGGACCGGAGTCCGACCGAAGCAACTCCTGCATGGTGGTGATGGCCAGCTCTACTGCATCACTTATCAGCGGTCGCAAACTCCCATTAATTCCGCGACGGCCTACACTCCGATCCTGCTGCGTATCGGACCCGTGCCGCTGCCAAATTCCTCCGGGCAGCAACTCATCTTGGTGCCGAGTTCTACCACCGCGGGTACGGACGTCGTGTTCCGGATTTCGCTCACGGGCGATCCCGGACACACCTATGCTTTGCAGGTTGCCGATTCGCTTCCGCCACTCTGGCAGAAGGCCGGGGAAGGCGCCGCCAACGAACAGGGTGTCGTGGAGTTTTCCGAAATCATCCCCGCGGCCTCCAGAGCGCGTTTCTTCCGTGTGACGGCCGATTGACGGTCGCGCCGGATTCCCAGAAGACGATGGCTCAGGCCTGTGCTGTCAACGTGGATAAGGAGGGGGACCGAGATGGCCCCGTAGATTCACCGGAATCCCATCCGGATCCGTGGGGGCGCGTCAGGGAAGAACAGCCGGCGGCGCACCGGCCCCGGGACGGAGGCTGGTTCTTTCGGACCCCGGGGGTATCGTCGCGGTGTGCAGGGGGTTGATGCAGGAACAGGAACAGGAACAGGGCCAGGCCGGGAGCCCGCCACTGCGGAATGGGGCCGGGTGACCATTCCCGACCTGTGGCAACAGGAGGCGGTGACCGCATTGCGGGACGGACAGGATGTCGTGGTCCATGCCCCGACCGGCGCGGGCAAGACGCTCATCTTCGAGCTGTGGTCCAATAACGGGAAACCCCGCGGGCAGGCCATCTACACCGTGCCCACACGGGCACTGGCCAACGACAAACTCGCCGAGTGGCGGGCGCGCGGCTGGAACGTGGGCATCTCGACCGGGGATCTCTCCGAAAACCTCGAAGCGCCTGTGATCGTCGCGACACTGGAAACCCAGAAACAGCGCCTCATCCGCGGCGAAGGCCCGGCGCTGCTCGTCGTGGACGAGTACCAGATGATCGGCGATCCCGACCGCGGCCTGAACTACGAGCTGGCCCTCGCGATGGCGCCGCCCAACACCCAGTTGCTCCTGCTGAGCGGCTCGGTGGCCAATCCCCAGCAGGTGGTGGCATGGCTGCGCCGGCTGGACCGGCGGGCGGTCCTCGTGCGACACGAGATCCGCCCGGTCCCGCTGGAGGAGGTCTTCGCGTCGAACCTCACCTGGCATTTGCCCTCTGAAATCCGGGGCCTGTGGCCCCGGCTTTGCGCCAAGGCCCTCGCCGAGAACCTCGGGCCGATCCTGCTGTTTGCCCCGCGCCGCGCGAGCGCCGAGGCGCTGGCCCGCGACCTGGCGCGGCAACTCCCGAATCCCCAGCCGCTCCCGGTCAGCGACGCCCAGCGGCGCCTCGTGGGCGAAGACCTCGCCCGCATGCTCAAGGCCCGGGTGGCCTATCATCACAGCGGACTCAGCTACGCCGCGCGCGCCGGGGTCGTCGAACCGCTGGCAAAGGCCGGACAACTCCGCGTCGTCGTGGCCACCATGGGACTGGCCGCCGGAATCAACTTCTCCCTCCGCAGCGTCGCCGTGACCGATGCCACGTACCGCCGCGATGGCATTGAAACCCCGATCCGGGAGGACGAGATCCTTCAGATGTTCGGCCGCGCCGGCCGGCGCGGACTCGACGAAACCGGCTACGTCCTTGTCGGTCCCAATGGCCTCCGCCTGCACGACGGGCATGCCGCACACCTCACCCGCAGCGGACTGGTGGACTGGGGCGCACTGCTCGGAGTGATGCACATCGCGGCGCTTCGGGGACTGGACCCGTTCGCCGAGGCGGTCCGCGTCCAGGAACGCCTGTTCACAACGCGACCGATCTTTCTCGGCGTCGAGGCGGCGCTGCGGCACCCGGACGCACCCTGCGGACTCAAGACCGACGCCGAGCGGGCACGTCACGTGCGGCGCCGCGTGCGGCAGCTTCTCAATTCGCGGGGGGAATGGCAGCCCATGCCGGGTCGCACCGAGCGCCGGCTCGACACCATCATGATCCCGGAATACGCACGGGCAGCCGCACCCGCACCCGAGGGCGGTTCGGATTCGCCGGTCACCGTGCGGTTGCGTCCGGCCCTTACCGAACCCGCCGCCCTGCAAAAGACGGGCTTCGGCGAGCTGCTCACGTTGGCCGATGGACGCTACGGCCGCTCGGTCAAGGTGGCGGACCGCTTCGGTACGGACGGCATCCGGCTCACCGGATGGATCCGGCGCCAGACCGGGTGGAACGGGCGGGAGACGCGACTGGAGGTCTGGCGTTCACTCGTGGTGCCGCTGGTGACGCGGGCCTTTGAGGCGGAAGGACTGCCGGTCGTGCGCCTGGTCGAGGAACCCGACCAGATCCTGGCCCTGGTGAGCCTCGGGGCGCAGCCGCTGGAGGTCCCCGTGGACGCCCACGGGGTGGCCCTCTGGCGGGCGCGGGAACGCGAGGTTGTCCCCGAGGACTGCGGGGCGTGTCCGCTTGTGCCGGAGTGTCGCCGCCTGCCGACGGCGGTGGGGACCGCCCTCCTGTGGCGCCGTCTGGGCCTGGTGGATCCGGCCGGCAATCCCACACGCCGCGGGCGGGTGGTGAGCGTATTCCACGGAGGCGACGGACTCGCGGTGGCGGCGGCGTTGGAGGACGAGGCGTATCCGCTCGATGACCTCGTGTACGACCTGGCAAATCTGGATGCCGGACACCGCTTCAGCGGTCCCGAGGACCGTTGGGGTGGGCGGCTGGCCATGACCTGCCGCGGCGCCTATGGCAACGCGTCTGTCCCCGGCTATCTCGACTCCGGCGTGCCCCCCGGCTACGGCGATGGTGCCGACGTGGTGGTGCGCACCATCCATCGGGATCCGATGGCCAAGGGGCGATTTGCCACCGAATTCCTCGGCACCGGCGACGTGGACCGGATCATCATTGAATGGCGGAGCCTGTTGCGTCAGGTGGTCCACGCCGGGTTTCCGGACTGGCCCCGTTGGACGGGACTGCAGGCGCTTGGCAAGTCGCTCCTGCGGGAGACGACCTCGCCGACGCTCACCGATCTGCCGCCGATCGAGTATGGGCAAACGCGGCGGGTGGATCTCCAACTGCGTTTCCGCCGGCACTGAGCCGGCACCGGGTCGCTCAGGCGAAACAGGGACACGTCCCCGGTCGAGTTCCGGCTTCTCACCGGGGACGGCCCGCCTAGGCTCTCGCGCGCGCATGACGCCCCCGCTCCGGCCATCCCCTGGCGCCCGCACCCGGCTGCTCGCCGTGTTCGGTTCGCCCGTCCGCCATTCGGCGTCGCCTGCCATGCACAATGCCGCCCTGCAGGCGCTGGCTCTGGACTGGACGTACGTGGCCTGTCCGGTCGGCGCGCCGGACTTGGGCGCGGCTCTGGAGGGGGCGCGGCGCATGGGATTCGTGGGGCTGAATCTCACCGTGCCCCACAAGGAGCTGGCGGCACCGCTGATGGACAGTCTCGATGCCACGGCGTCCGACTATGGGGCGGTGAATACCGTGGTCTTCGAGGCGGAGGATCCGGAAGGCGTCTGGCGGCCGGTCGGCCAGATGCGGGAGCCGTCCGGCCCCGTGCGGGCGCGCGGATTCAACACCGACGCGGATGCGCTGGTGCGTTCCCTGGGCGAGGCACTCGCGATCGAGCTGCGAGCCTCCCGGGTGCTGGTGCTGGGCGCCGGAGGCGCCGCCCGCTCGGCCGCCCTGAGGCTGGCGGACGAGGGGGTGGGCGAGCTCTGGCTGGTCAACCGCACCCGCGCCCGCGCCGAGGCCCTCGCCGGGGAAGTGGCCGCGCGGGCACCCGCCACCGACGTGCATGTGGGCTATCCCGACAGCGATGTGGAGGTGGTCCTGAATGCGACGTCCCTGGGATTGCGCGAGGGCGACCCGCTGCCGCTGGATACTGCGCGCTTTCCGCCGGGCCGGGCCGACGGGGTCTTCGACATGATCTACCGGCCGGCCGAGACGCCGCTGCTCCGCGCGGCGCGTGAGGCGGGCTGCCGGACGGCCAACGGCCTGGGGATGCTGCTCTACCAGGGGGCGGCCGCGCTGGAATTGTGGACCGGCCGGCCAGCACCCGTGGACGTGATGCGCCGCGCGCTGGAGGCCGAGGTGTATGGAGCCGCGTCATGACCGACCGTTACCTGGGGCTTCCCCTGGACTTCTGGCAGCCGGAATTCCTCGGCATTCCGCACCCGATCTGGACCCTGGCCTTCACGGCGGTCGGGTTGATTGTGGGCAGCTTCCTCAATGTGGTCATCCATCGCCTCCCATTGGGCGAAAGTGTCATCACGCCACCGTCGCGCTGTCCCCAATGCCGGACCCGCATCCCCCTGCGCTACAACCTGCCCGTACTGTCGTGGTTCCTGTTGCGCGGCCGCAGCGCCTGCTGCGGCCTCCCAATCTCGTGGCGCTACCCGGCGATCGAGGCGCTCACAGGCGGCCTGTTCCTCGCAACCTGGCTGGTGTTTGGGTACACGGATCCCTGGGTTGCCGTGGGGCTTTGCGTGCTCTTCTCGGGGTTCATCGCAGCGACGTTCATTGACCTGGATCACCTCATCATTCCCGACGAAATCACCTTGGGCGGCGTGGCGGCGGGCTTCCTCCTTTCGGCGGTCATCCCGGGGCTGCAACAGGCCGACAGCCCCATGGAGGCGATGAAGCGCAGTGGCGTGGGCATCTTGGTGGGCGCCAGCCTGGTCTATACCGTGCTGCGACTGGGCAAGCTGGTGTTTGGCCGCCAACGAATCCAGCTGCCCGAGGGGAGCCGGGTGCGTTTTCTCGAAACGGGACTTCACCTGCCGAGCGGCGAGGTGGCGTATGGGGAGCTTTTTTACCGGCGGTCGGACGCCGTCCGGCTCCGGGCACGCCGCCTGGAGCTCGCCGACCGGTGCTACCGGGACTGTCGGGTGGAGGTCCTGCTGGCCGCGACCCCCCCGGTGGTGCGGGTCGCCGGCGAGGAGTTTAATGCCGAAGACGAGCCATATCTGGAAGCCGAAGCCGACCGCATCGAACTTCCCCGGGAGGCGATGGGGCTCGGGGACGTCAAGTTCATGGCCGCGATCGGCGCCTTTCTTGGATGGCCCTGCACCGTGTTCTCGCTGTTCTTCAGTGCGGTCATCGGCTCGGTGGTGGCCGGGGTGCTGATCGCCGCCGGACGGCAGACGCTCTCCGGACGGCTGGGCTACGGTCCCTACATTGCGCTCGCGGCGATGACGTGGGTGTTCGGGGGCCGCGACCTCGTGGCACGCTGGCTGGGCTTGTAAGGGCTCCGGCCCGGCCGGGGGATCCTCGGGCTTCGGTACGGGTGGGTTCAGCCGACGGAAGGTCGGCTATTCCGCGGGGGCACCTGGACGAAGGCCCACCTCGTGGGCGATGTCCCGGAACTCCTCCCGACTGACCTCGTGGAGTTCCTTGCCGCGACGAGTGAGCTGCTCGTTGATCTTGATCGCCTTCTCCGTCATGGCCTCATGTGTTTCCGCCGTGCCGCCGACGAGCGCAAAATTCTTGCCGGTCGTGATCCGCTTATGGCCGTCCGAATCGAGCCCCACTCCCAGCAGGAGGGCTTTTTGCGGCCTGGGGGTCGTCGCCTTGGAATTCCCGGCATTCGCCATGGGCCAAGGTTACGAAGGAGTGTTGGAACGGCAAGGCCCAATCCCAAGCCCGGCGGTTGGGATTCACCTTGCTCCGTCAAGCGGGAATTTGATACCCCTTCGCGCGTCATGGCAGCAATCGGTCGGTTCCAAAAAGGCGAAGAGATCTTTCACGCGAAGGTGGTGGACGGGGAGTTGTTCAAGCTGATCGGGGATGTGTACGGGTCGCCGTCGTTCGAGAAGAAGCCCACGGCGCTCAAGGGGGTGAAGACCCTGGTGCCGGTGGTTCCGTCCAAGATCATCGCGGTCGGGCTCAACTATGCCGACCACGCCCGGGAAACCGGCAAGCCGCTGCCCAAGGAGCCCCTCTTCTGGCTGAAGGCCCCGACCTCGCTCATCCCCGACGGCGCCAAGATTGAGGTGCCGTTCTCGAATCACCGCACGGACTTCGAGGCCGAACTGACCATCGTCATCGGCCGCCGCATGCGCAATGTCACCCCGGCGGCTGCGGCCCGGTATATCTTCGGCTACACGGCGGCCCAGGACGTCACCGACCGCACGATCCAGAACAGCGAGAGCCAGTGGTCGCGGTCCAAGTCCTTTGACACCTTCACCCCGTTGGGACCCTACATTGAGACGAAGATTGATCCCCACGATTTGAACATCCAGCTCTTCCAGAACGGGCAGCTCCGCCAGAACAGCAACACCAGCCAGCTCATCTTCAACTGCTTCGACCTGGTCAGCTTCATCTCGACCAACATGACCATGCTGCCGGGCGACGTGATCCTCACCGGCACCCCCTCCGGGATCGGGCCCATCGAATCAGGCGACCGCCTTGAGGTGCGGATCCAGGGACTGGCCCCGCTGGTGAACACGGTGAAATGACACCGGCTGGAAAAGCCTCGGGATGAATTTTTCGGAATCTCCCCAGTCCCTGTCGGCGTGTTCAGCCGCCGGTTCCATTGCGAGGGCGCTTCCCTCAAGGTGATCCCGAATCCGGGGGGCCTGCCGCGCAGCGACACAAGGTCCGCCTCGTTCGGCCGGCAAATGGCCTTTGTGGCCGCCATTGCAGCTCCATGGTGGCTGTCCGCAGACCTGCCCCAGGCCCGCCTGCTGACGGTGTTCCCCCCTGGTGCCCCGGCCGGTGCGACGACCCCGGTGATCGTGGCCGGTGCCGATCTCGACGAAGCAAGCGAACTCCTCTTTTCCGATCCACGAATCCGCGCCACGTCGGCGGCTGATGCGCCCGGTCATTTCAAGGTGACGGTGCCGCCCGGGATGAGCCCCGGGATTGTGGATGTCGCCGTCGCCGGGCGCTTCGGGGTCTCCAACCCCAGGGCCTTCGCGATCGGGGCGGGTGCGGAATGGATCCTCGACGCCACCAACACAGTCCTGTCCGCCGCCTGCAACCTGCCGCCGGAAACCATCATCAACGGCCGCCTGCCACCGGCGCAGGTCCTCTGGTTCCGCTTTGCGGGAGGAACCCCCGGTGAACGATGGATCGCCCGCGTGCAGGCGGTCGAACTGGATTCCCGCCTCGAAGCCGGCCTGCGCCTCGTGGAGGCGCCTGACCAGGAACGGCAACAGGTGCGCCGGGACTGGATGGAGTTCGAGATGCCGGCATCGGGACCCGTCTTCATTGAGCTCCGGGATCTGACCCATCAGGGCGGAGACGACCGATGCTTCCGATTCAGCGTGTCAAAGGCGTCCCGGGTGGATTTCACCCTTCCCTTGATGCTGGAGCCTGGGGTCACCAACCGCGTGCGCTTGTTCGGACGCAACCTCGCCGGAGGACGCCCCTCCCCGCTCTTCGGAGTGGATGGACGCGTCCTCGAAGAACAAACCGTTGAAGTGGTGGCTTCGGGTGAGGCTGCGTGGGATCCGGTGTCGGCTGCCCTATTGAGGCATCCGGCAGCCGCCTCGCTTGCGGGTCGCCTGCTCCCGTGGCAGCCCACGGAAGCAAGCCCATTGCCTGCGCCCATCCTGTTCCCGGTCACCCGCAATCCGGTGGTCTGTCCGCCACCCGGCGACCTTGCCCGTGGCAATTCCCTGACGTCGGTGACATTGCCCATGGAATACTGTGGGCTGTTTCCCCGACGCGGTGGCATCAGCGGCGTGACCTTTGAGGCGCGCAAGGGCGAGGTGTACTGGATCGAGCTCTGGGCCGAGCGACTGGGGTTTCCCTGTGATCCATTCGCCGTGGTGCAACGTCGGCGACCCTCGCGAATACCCGAGGCGGAGCCGCGGTATGCCGATATCGCCGAGCTGAATGATCATGAGGCCAACCTGGACGGACCCGAGTTCAACACCTTTTGCCGGGATCCCGCGGGCCGGTTCGAGGTGCCCGAGGACGGCACCTACCGGATCCTGGTTCGTGACCTCTTCCATGGCGCCGCCCACAGCCCCCAATATCCCTACCGCCTCGCCGTGCGGCGACCTGCCCCCGGCTTTTCCCTCGTGGCACTGCCCATCCAACCGGTGGGCGCCAATGACAATGACCGCTCCCTCTATGCGCTGTCCCCCGTGATACGGCGCGGCCAGACGGAATTGATCCGGGTGATCGCCCTGCGCCACGACGGCTTTGAGGGCGAGATTGAGCTCACAGCCAGCGGGCTCACGCCCGGAGTCACTGCGGACGTCACGCGGATCCCGTCCGGCCAGGCGGTGGGTTACGTGTCGCTGACCGCGTCCGAGGCGGCCGTTGGTACGGCGGTCCCGGTCATCACCGGCAGCGCGACCGCAGATTCCGGAGTCCTCCGCGAGATCGCCGTCTTTGCGGTGACGGGACCGGTGGACGACACCAACGACCAGGCCGTGCCGGTCCGGTTCGCGCGCGAGCCGCGCCTGTCGGTATGCGAGGCGGAATGGGCGCCAGTGCGAATATCCGTGACCACGGCCGATGCCGTCGAACCAGGGCCCGACCGCAAGGTGCGGGTGCCCATTTCCGTGGCGAGGCAGGAGGGCTTTGCCGGAGCCTTCTCGCTCCGAATGGGCGGCCGCGCCGAATTGGACAAGGCACGTGACGCACCGGTCCCCGAAAAGGCCTCCGAAGCCACGCTGGAGATCCGCCTCGGTGATGCGGCGCTTCCCGAGGGGGTGCACCGGGTCTGGCTTCAGGGCCACGTGACGGGCAGGTACCGGAACAACCCCGAAGCCCTCGCTCAGGCTGAAGAGGCGCTGCAGCAGGTGGAGGAAGCGCTTGCCGCAGCGACGGAATCCGAAAAGGCCGCGCTCGACGAACACCGGAAGGCGGTCGTGGACCGACGCCAGGCGGCCGAAGAACGTGCGAAACCAAGGGACGTGACCTTCCGGGTGTATTCGCCGCCGTTTGATCTTCGCATCCCGTCAGTTGCGCCCACAAACGCCCCCGCACCATGAATTCGAATCCGGCCTTCGCCGTCGTCACGCTCGGACTGGCGCTGACGCTCATGCCTTGCCGGGCCGTGCCGCAGGAACTGGAGATCGCCCAACCCGACCACACGGGTCCGGTGGAATTTCACCGGGACATCCTCCCGATCCTGCAGGTGAACTGCCTTCCGTGCCACAACCGCACGACGCCCAAGGCCGATCTGCTGCTGGAGACGGCGGCGGACATCCTCCGGGGGGGCGAATCCGGTCCCGCCGTGATCCCGGGCCGGTCCGACGCGTCCCTGCTTTTCCGGTTGTCCGCGCACCGGGAACGACCGCGCATGCCGCCCAAGGACAACAAGGTCAATGCAACCCACCTATCACCCTCCGAGCTTGGATTGCTCGCCCTGTGGATCAACGAGGGGGCCCTGGACACTGGGGACCCCACAGAAGAGATCCATTGGCGACCTCTGGCCGCCAGCCTCGAACCCATCCTCGCCGTTGCCGTCAGCCCCGACAGCCAGTTTGCCGCTGCGGGTCGCGGCAATCGCATCGAGATCATCCATCTGCCCACGGCCCGACGCGTCGCGTTGCTGACCGACCTCGCATTGGAGTCCGGTGGCGCCCACCGCGACCTCGTCCATTCACTCGCCTTCAGTCCCGACAGCCGCACCCTTGTCTCGGGCGGCTTCCGCGAAATCAAGTGGTGGGAGCGGGTCGCGCCGGAATGGATCCGCGCCGCACCCTTGACCAACCCGCCCGCCGCCCATCGCAAGGGACCCTGGATCGCGCCGGACGGCTCGCGCACTCTGGGCCGGGGTGCCAAGGCGATCCTGGAATTGTTCGATGCCGAAGGCGCGCCGTTGGCGGCATTCTCCGGGGACGCCGCCCTCGAGGCCAAAGCGGAAGCTGCCCGCCGGACCGCCGAACGGGCCGCCATCCAGCTGGAACTGGCGACCGGACACTTGGGCAAGACGGAAGGTGAGGTGGGCGTACAGCAAATCCGGCAGCGACAGGCGCGGGAAGCCGTGCGAAAGACCACGGCAGACCGGCAGGCCGGCCAGTCCGCACTCGCGAACGCCATCCGCGAGCAATCGCGGGCGGACCACGAATACCAACAGACCCTGCGGCAGGCTGGCGGCGATACCAATGCGGCACCGGTGTTGGCGCTCGAGGAGCGTCGCAAAAGCGCCGCCACCGCGGTGACCCGGGCCGGGGAGACCGACCGGACCGCATCGCTCAAGGCCTCCACCGCGGCCAACGAGGAATCGCTCGCGCGCGACGCCGTCATCGTGGCCGCGAGCCAGCACGCCGCTGCGTCCTGGCGCCGGCGGGAGTTGGCCGTGCAGTGGCGTGCCGCTGAGGCGGCGCAAGCGGCCGCCACAAACGCCTTCGCCCATGCACCCCGGGTGCGCACAGCCGCCTTTTCACCGAACTCACGCCGGCTTGCCACCCTCGACTCCGAAGGCCGGGTGGTCATCCGGTTGGCTTCGAGCGGAAATCTCCTGGGTTCCTGGCAGGTCCCGGAGCCGTTACAAATGGGAGTGCTCTTTTTCGCAACAGACGACCTATGCCTGGTGGGCGATGCCGCGGCCCCGGAGCGCACGTGGTCGCTGGACCTGACACCGCGCTGGCGATTGCGCGACTCGGTCACCGGCGGCCCGACAACGGCTCCGGTGGACCGGGTGCTGGCCCTGGCCTTCAGTCCCGATGGACGCTGGCTGGCTGCGGGGGGCGGGGAGCCCACCCGAAGTGGCGAAGTGTGGCTCTGGGAGGCCGCGTCCCGCAAACCCGTCTTCGGCCTGCCGGCGCTCCACAGCGACACCGTGGCGTCCCTCGCCTTCTCCCCGGACGGCCGATGGCTGGCCAGCGCCGGAGCCGACCGATTTGCCCGCCTGGTGGAGGTGGCGTCCGGACGACAGGTGCGCCTGCTCGAAGGCCACGCCGGACACGTGCTGTCGCTGGGGTGGGACACCGACGGGTTGATCCTCGCCACCGCGGGAGCCGATCTCGTGGTGAACTTCTGGGACCTAAGGGCCGAAAAGCGGATTGGACAGGCCACCGGATTTACTCGCGAGGTCACCGGCATCGCGCACCTGCCGGCAACGCCCTTTTGGATCGCAGCGTCGGGAGCCCGGGGTCTGCGGGTACTGGCCAGAAACGGTGAGAACCAGCGCGAACTCACCGGCAACGAGGACTTCACCCAGGCACTCGCCGTCACCCCGGACGGCCGTTGGGTCGTCGCGGGCGGACAGGACGGTGTGTTGCACGTCTGGTCGCCCGATGAAGAAACACCTCGATATCGCATCACTCCGGGGCCCACCCCAACGACTGCGGCCACGATCCCGGAGTAGCAACGAAATCGCCGTTCCGGATCCCGGCGCCACCCGGCTCAACCCTTCTCAATGCACGCGTAGGCGTTGTGGTTGTGGATGCTTTCGTAGTTCTCTGCCTCCACTTTGTACCACATCACGGCCGGCTGCTCGTTGAGCTTCACGGACACCGCACGCACCAGGTCCTCCACGAAGACCGGGTTCTCATAGGCCCGCTCCGTCACGGCTTTTTCATCTTCACGCTTGAGCAGCGAGTACATCTCGCTGCTGCCGCAGGACTCGATCAAGGCGATGAGATCCTCGATCCACATGGTCTCCTTCGACCGCACCTGCACGGTGACCTCGCCCCGCTGGTTGTGGGCGCCGAACCGTGAGATTGCCTTGGAACATGGACAGAGCGTGGTGACATTGCACTTCACGGTGAGCACAAAGTCGTACTCGGGACCCAGCATCGCGGCGTCGAACCGGACGGTGTAATCCATCACGCCGGGCTTGCCGGACACCGGGGCGCGCTTGACCAGAAAGAACGGGAATTCGAGCTCCAGGTGCGCATTCTGGGCATGGAGACGCTGCTGCAGGTCGCGCAGGATCTGCGGGATGCTCTCCACGTGGATCACCGAGCCGTGTGCGTTGAGGGCCTCGACAAAACGGCTCATGTGCGTGCCCTTGAATTCATGCGGCAGATCCACGAAGAGCCCCACCGTCGCGACGGTGTTTTGAAGCGTTTCCGCATCCTTGTCCCGCACCTGGGCGGGGAACCGCAGGCCCCGCACACCCACCTTATCAATGCGCAACTGGCGATGGTCCCGCTCGTTCTGTTTGTCCGTGAGCGCGGCGACGGCGTCACGCGACTTGATTGATGAACTCTTCACAGGTGACCGCAGACTACCACCGTCCCCCACACCGGCAAATGCATCCACCGCAACGATGGCGTGTCGTCCGCTCCGGTTGCCCCCACCGGTATTGGAGCCATGACCTCTCGACTCGGAGGGGCAAGGCTCCTGCCGCGCCGTACGTGCAACCGCGAGCGGACCTCGTGGGAACTCCACATGCGCACGGCTCGCGGGAGTCTCGCCCCACCGGTATTGGAGCCACGACCTCTTGACTCGGTAGGGCAAGGCTCCTGCCGCGCCGTACGTGCAACCGCGAGCCGACGTCGTGGGAACTCCACATGCTCACGGCTTGCCGGGAGGCTCGCCCCACCGGTATTGGAGCGATGACCTCTTGACTCGGTGGGCAAGGCTCCTGCCGCGCCATACGCGGAACCGCGAGCGGACCTCGTGGGAACTCCACATGCTCACGGCTCGCCGGGAGGCGAGCCCCACCG